>CAYHAX010000132.1:0-9310 GCA_964354695.1 uncultured Dehalococcoidia bacterium | reverse complement strand
TGATGCTGTCGAAGACTATATAGCTCATGGCGTGTCCAAGGTGGCTGGGAGCATAGGGCGTGACTCCGCAGACATACATTTTCACTGTATCGCCCGCGGGTACGAAGTCCTCTTTTTTGCCGGAAACGGCGTTGTATATCTTCATCCGGATTGTTCCACCAAAGCTACAGCGTAAGCCGCGATCCCCTCTCCTCTTCCTGCGAAGCCCATACCCTCGTTGGTGGTGGCTTTAACGCCCACCTGGCTTTCATCTATAGACAAAGCTCGACTTATGTTCTGTCTCATCTGGCTGATGAAGGGTTTGAGGAGGGGGCGCTCAGCGATTATTGTAGCATCGATGTTGCCCACGCGCCAGCCTTTTGGTCCCAGTAGCTTTCCGACACGTTCGAGGAGGGTTATGCTTGAGATGCCCCTGTAGGCGGGGTCCTTTGGGGGGAAGTGAACTCCGATGTCTCCCAGTGCCGCAGCGCCCAACAGTGCATCCATTATGGCGTGCACTAAAACGTCGGCGTCGCTCCAGCCTTCGAGTCCTTTATCAAAGGGGATGTCTACGCCACCGAGGATGAGACGGCGACCCGGGGTTAGCCGATGGGCATCGTAGCCGATACCGGCGCGCATAAGGCCTCCGTCGTCGTGGAGTGTTTACACACATTTTTTTGTAAAAAGACCTCAGCCACTGCCAGGTCTTCAGGGGTGGTTATCTTTATGTTGTGATATGAGCCCATGTAGACCTCTACCTTGTGACCTAGCTTTTCTACAAGCGCGGCGTCATCGGTTACGTCCTCATCTGTCTGCTTATAGGCTTCTGCTATCAGTTTGTAGCGAAAAACCTGGGGGGTTTGTGCAGCCCACAGACTCTGGCGGGTTGGTGTCTGTTGGACGAAGCCGCGGCGAGAGACTATCTTGATGGTATCTTTAACCGGCACTCCAGCTATAGCTGCTCCGCTTTCCTGGGCAGCTATCAGCCCTCGTTCGATGAGGTCGGCGCTGATGCAGGGTCTGGCGCCGTCGTGGATAATTACCCATTCGCAATTGGTTAGCCGCCGCAGCCCCTCTTTGACTGAATCCTGACGCCGTGTACCTCCCGGGCAAACTGCTACCACTTTGTGCCAGTTATGTTCCTTTGCCAGTTTTCGTCCCAGTTCCAGGCTCCTTTTAGCCAGCACGATAACTATCTCATTGATAGATTGACAATCGTTGAATACAGTTACCACTTTGGCTAGCAGGGGCTCCCCTGCAAGGTGGGCAAAGACTTTATCTACCCCTCCCATGCGGGTGCTGGTGCCTGCAGCAACGATTATGGCGCCGACCTTACCGTCTACTTTTTTCATCTACGGTTTCTTTAGGTTGGGCGAAAATCATTCGGCCAGATGCAGTTTGTAGTACTCTGGTGACTGAGACGTTGAGCTCGGTGTTAAGGTGGCGGCGTCCTCCTTCAACGACGACCATGGTGCCGTCATCGAGGAAACCGACTCCTTGCCCGGGCTCTTTGCCCTCTTGAACGATGCGTAGAGCCATCTCCTCTCCGGGCAGAATGACGGGTCTGACAGCATTGGCTAGCTCGTTAATGTTCAGCACCTTAACGCCTTGCAGCGTGGCAACCCTATTGAGATTGAAGTCATTGCTGATAATAGGGCAGTGCAGTGTTTTCGCCAGCCTTATCAGCTTGGAATCCACCTCATGGGTGTCGTCGAAGTCTATGTCTGAGATCTGAACCGGGACATCCGCACCCTTTTGAAGCTCGGTTAGCATCTCCAGCCCTCTCCTGCCCCGGTTGCGACGCAGCGCATCGGGGGAGTCGGCAATATGACGCAGTTCGTCGAGTACGAATCGGGGGATGAGCATGGTGCCTTGTATGAAGCCTGTTTTGACGATGTCAGCGATTCTGCCGTCTATGATGGCATTGGTATCTAGGACGATCAGGTTGTTTCTGCCTTCTCTTGTCGCATGCAAAGTCGGATTGGTGCTGAAGAAGAACCGCAATACCGCAGGTCCCTGCAGCACCATGATGGGAACAAAGAGAACGACTAAAAAAACGCCCAGGATAAGTGGGGACCACTTGTTCCAGGGCTCTGGGAGCATGGACAGTGGCAAAGTCGCCAGGGCTGTGATAACCAGGGCGAATGCCAGTCCTATGGCTGCTGCCACAAGCGTCTGCACCGGGAGCAAGCCAGACGTCACCTTAAGACGCTGCTGTGCCCAGCGCCAGGGTCGGGTTGTTAGATAGGGGGCGAGCAAATAACCGAAGACATAGCCACCGATAGAGAGAGACAACATCCATGCTAGTTCGTCATCGGTGTTTACAGTCCTCCCAGCGATGAACTTGCCTAGCCCCCATCCTCCGACGCCGATGATGATAGCTACTATTGCACGAAAGAATACTCCCCGCATAAAACCCGCTTCCCATCTCATTTTGGCAGTAATAAATAATCTCTAAATAATACACTGCCTTCTCCGGAGGATAAGGTAATACCCAGTAGTACCTTAAAATAATGAATCTGGCAGGATAATAGCATAAAATGTACGAAGTGTCAATTTCGGCGCAGCAGGCTGACCGCCATAATTATGCCCAGGGCGAGCGCTATAAGAGCCCACATATCCACGAAGGCGTGGTATAGGCTCGTGTCCCTCGCCTCCAAGAGGCTTCTCACGACGTAGCTCACAGCCATGCTTACCCCGGCGATTGCCTGCAGTCCCGGACCGCGCTTGCGGTTCGCAGCGATGCTTACCACCTCGCCCACGGCGCAGCCGATACCTAAGGTAATGAAGAATACGAGGAAGCCGGAGAGTGGCATGAAGTTCCAGATGGCACCCAATGCCGCAGCGGTCGCCAGCCCGGCTGCGGCTGCTCTTATGTAAAAAACGGTCGAGATTTCAAAAACCGGCAGCTTCTTCAGGGCAGCACACTTCGGGCAGCGTGCCCCCACCGGAGTTTGAACCACGCACTTGGGACAGATGGGCTGGTCGCACTTGCCACACCTGAGTTCGGTTTCAATATTATGATGGAGGGCACATCTCATTCTTGCTTTCCCCCTGGAGCCTCTCCAGCGCTGGTGAGGGCGAAGGTCAACTCACCTTCAGCGACGGTCTTGTCTTCCACCGTGGCTTTGGCTGTGCCCTTGCCTATGGGTCCTCGTACTTTGGTGAGCTTCACTTCCAGGCGCATAGTGTCTCCTGGAAGAACTGGCTTTCTGAATCGGAAGCCATCGACTCCAGCGAAGAGGACGATTTTACCCTTGTTCTCAGGGACGCTCAGTATTGCCACAGCACCGGTCTGTGCCAGGGCTTCTACGATGAGCACGCCCGGGAAGATGGGGTAGCCAGGGAAGTGCCCCTGGAAGAAATATTCGTCGGAGGTTACATTCTTTATGCCTGTTGCCTCCTCTCCGGGCTTGAGGTCAATGATTTTATCCACCAGGAGAAAAGGCCAGCGGTGCGGGAGTATCTGTTGAATCTCTCTGGAAGTTAACATCATTGGTGCGCCCTCCCTTTCTGTTTTGATAAGAGTATTAGCCGCTCTACAGACTCCCGAGGCAGGTTTACGCTGCCGATATCGGAGCCTATGCTATCGTCCAGACCGTGGTAATCGCTGCCTCCGCAGGCGATGAGCTCATATTTCTGGGCAAGCTTCTCGAGCTGGGAGATAGTCTTAGAGCTATAGCCGTTGTAATAGATTTCCATGCCTATTATGCCAGCCTTCTTTAACTGAATGAGAAACGGCTCCAGAGGTTCGATGTCTGCCGGGTGAGCGAGCACTGGCAGACCTTCCGCTGCTAGCACATGTTCCACTGCCTCAACTGGCGGTAGCTTCTTCCGTTCGATATAGGCAGGGGCGTTGCGCCCTATGTAATTGTCGAAAGCCTCCCTTAGGGAAGTCACGTATCCCCGCTCCATGATTGCCTGAGCGATGTGGGGTCGTCCCACTGAGCCCTGCCCTGCCAGTTCCAGGACTCTTCCCCAATCTATATCTATGCCTATTTCTGTCAGTTTAGCCACCATCTTTTTTCCCCGCTCGTAACGGGAATTGCGTAGTCCTTCCAGGGTGTGTTTGAGTCCCGGGTCGCGATAATCTATGAAGTAGCCGAGGATGTGCACTTCCCCTTTAGGAACTTCGGTGTTTATTTCCACTCCGGGTATGACCGTAAGGGAAGGGAAGCGCTTAGCTGCCTCAAGGGCGGGCTGAATCCCCTCGACTGTGTCATGGTCTGTTATGGCGATTACATCGAGCTTGAGCTCTGCTGCTCGTTTTACCAATTCCTGCGGGGTTAGCCGACCATCTGAGGCGGTTGTGTGCAGGTGAAGGTCTGCCCTCATCGCTCTTGTAGCTCCAGGTCGAGGCGATTAATACTTAACGCTTTGCCGGTTTTATCATCAACATCTATCAGCACAGAGTTTAACATAGGGTTTCCTTTGCCAACAGACAGGCGATGAGGCATTAAGGTGAGAAACCTCTCTATCACCGAATCGACATCGTCGCCGATGACTGAATTAGAGGCACCCACCATGCCGACATCGCTGACAAATGCGGTGCCCTGGGGCAGAACGCGGGTGTCGATGGTGCCAACGTGGGTATGGGTGCCTAGAACGGCGCTGACGCGCCCATCCAGATACCAACCTAGAGCTATTTTCTCTGCGGTTGCTTCGCCATGGAAATCAACGATGATTACGGGTGGTCTGGGGTTGACTTCTTCAAGCAGGTGGTCCATCGCTCTGAAAGGGCAGTCGAAATGCCCTACAAAGACGCGCCCCATGAGGCTGACCACCATTGCTTTTTCCGTGAGCAAATAGCCGCGACCGGGTACACCGGGTGGCATGTTCAGGGGGCGCAGGACGCGTGGCTCGTTCTCAATGTAGGAGATAATTTCTTTGTGGTGCCAGATGTGGTTGCCCGAGGTTATGACATCCACACCGGATCTGAAAAGTTCTTCAGCAGTATCCGGGGTAAGTCCTACTCCGCCGGCGGCGTTTTCGCCGTTGGCTATGATTAGGTCTAAATCATGCTTCTCGCGTAGCTCCGGCAACAGCACAGATACAGCTTTTCTGCCAGGCTTGCCTACCACGTCGCCGACCATTAATATTCGCAACAGTCCTCCCTGCCAGAAAACCCTAAATCCCGCTCTCTAAATTCTAGAAATAGCAGACGTTCTCAGTGTTTTAGATTAGGATTTGGAATTTAGGGTTGGTGAAGAGGGGCAAAGCCCCTCTTCACCAACCATTTACTTGGCGTAATCCACTGCGCGTGTTTCCCGGATTACGGTGACCTTTATCTGTCCGGGATACTCCAGGTTCTCCTCTATCTTTTTCACGATTTCCTTGGCTAATCGCGCTGAGGCAAGGTCATCTAATTCCTGAGGTTTAACCAGAATACGAACTTCGCGTCCAGCCTGGATGGCAAACGTCTTTTCTACACCGGGGAAGCTGGAAGCTACATTCTCCAGTGCTTCCAGCCGTTTCAAATGTTGGTTCAGGGATTCTCGTCTCGCTCCTGGTCTGGAGCTAGAGATAGCGTCGGCAGCGGAGATTATGAATCCGTAGACGCTTGTGGTCTCCGCCTCTCCGTGGTGCTCACCGATGGCTCGAGACACCTCAGCGGATTTGCCGAAGCGTTTGCTCAGGTCTGCGCCGATAGTGGCGTGGGGACCTTCTATTTCCTGGTCTACTGCCTTGCCGATGTCGTGCAATAGCCCTGCAGTTTTGCTTATATTGACATTGGCGCCCAGTTCTGAGGCGATCATGCCTGATAGATGTGCCACCTCGATGCTGTGGGTTAGCACGTTCTGTCCGTAGCTGAAGCGGTACTTGAGTCGCCCGAGCAGCTTAATCAACTCCGGATGCAGTCCTACTACCCCTGATTTATATGCTGCCTGCTCTCCCTCGGTCTGGATAATGGTATTCACCGCATCCTTAGCTTTATTCACCACCTCTTCAATACGAGCGGGGTGGATGCGTCCATCCAGTATCAAATTCTCCAGCGCTAATCGGGCTATCTCGCGGCGAATTGGGTCGAAGCAGGAGATCGTCACTGCCTCAGGGGTATCATCTACTATGAGGTCTACACCGGTGGCATTCTCCAATGCCCTGATATTGCGCCCCTCACGTCCGATGAGGCGGCCTTTCATGTCATCTGAGGGCAAGGGCACTACCGATACTGTGGTAGCGGAGACGACATCTGTAGAGCATCTCTGTATGGCGAAAGATACTATCTCGCGTGCTTTTTGTTCCGATTCTTCTTTTAGCAGGGCTTCGACCTCTCGGATGCGCTTTGCCATATCCTGGCGTGTTTCAGCTTCAACTGTAGCCAGCAGGTGTTCCTTTGCCTCTGTGGTAGACATGCCCGAGATGAGCTCTAGTTGGTGTACCTGCTTTTTCTTGAATTCTTCGAGCTGTGCCTGGGATTTTTCCATGTCCTTTTCTTTGGATGTAAGGCTGCGCTCTCTGCGTTCAATGCCTTCGGTCTTGCGGTCGAGGTTTTCCTCTTTCTGAGCGAGACGTTTTTCCTGTCGATGAAGCTCGCCCCGGCGCCCACGGGTCTCAGTCTCGACATCACCTTTAATCTTTATTGCCTCTTCTTTTGCCTCGAGAAGCATTTCCTTCTGCTTTGTGGCTGCCTGCTCTACAATCTTGGCAGCGTCTTTTTGGGCGATGCGGATTCCTCTCGCCATTAGAAGGTTCCTAATGTAGAAGCCGATTGCTCCGCCGATTAGGAGCGTTACTATAGGTATCAGTATTTTTATTGCTGTATCCATTTAAAAACCCTCTTTCTTTGCTTCAGGACTACAGGGTGGGTTGTTGCTTGCCCTGCTCCTGCCATAGCCGTTCCACAGTGTGATTTATCAGCTCGTAGGAAAAGCCGCGCTGCTTTAGAAATGCTCCCAGACGTTTGCGGAAGGTGGGATAGTCCAACCGCGCCAGCGATAAAGCTTTCTTTCCTGCTGCGCTATAGGCGCTGGACTCATCATCGAGCCCTTCAGTGGCTTCGGTAACAGTGTCAGCGTCGACTCCCTTTCGCCTTAGCTCAAGGTAGATGAGTCGGCGGCTGCGGGGTCTAAAACTCTCCCTGTTTTCTCGCCAGAGTCGGGCGAAAGCAACATCGTCTATTAGCTTCAGCGCTTTCAATCTGTCAAGCACCTCTTGGATGGTGTCGGCATCGTAGCCGTGACGGCGCAGGCGGGTCCTTACCTCTGCCTCGCTCCGGGGGCGCTGGCTCAGGTATCTCAGTGCGCTGCTCAATGAGCATTGAAACAGGTCAGTATGCTGGAGCTTTTCGATTTCTTTGGGGGACAACTGCTGCCCCTGGTGTAAGCCGACTTCGGCTGCTACTGAAGCGGTCAAGCTAAGGGCGAAATCCCCGTCCAAGAAAAGGTTGACCCTTTCCTTCCGTCTCTTTTGGCGCTCAATAGCAGTGACTGTTTTCATGCTCGTGTCCTGGATATGTGCTGGCATAAAGCAGGATTGAATGTTGCCGCTGTGAAGTGTTTGAGGAGCGAAGTCGGCGCTAGTCTCCGGATGCAGACTCAGTGTCTGAGAGGGAGAAATCCCTGTGTTCGCTGGCGTTTTCTCTTATCTGGCGCTCTATTTCCTGGGCAAGCTCGTCGTGTTGTTTTAGATATTCCTTGGCATTCTCGCGTCCCTGCCCGAGACGGGTGTCACCGAAGGAGAAGAAGGCACCGGTCCTCTTGATTACTCCCATCGCCACCCCCAGGTCGAGGATATCGCCCTCTTTGCTGATACCCTGACCAAACATAATGTCGAACTCAGCCGACTTGAAGGGGGAAGCGACCTTGTTTTTGACCATCTTAGCTCTGATTCTGGTGCCCACTATCTTTGTTCCGACTTTTATGTTATCCACACGCCTGAGGTCGATTCTCACAGAGCTGTAGAATTTAAGAGCTCTGCCCCCTGGCGTTACCTCGGGATTACCATAGATAATGCCTACCTTCTCCCTTAATTGGTTAACGAATAAAACTGCGGTTCGCGACTTGCTTATGGCTCCTGAAAGTTTGCGCAGCGCTTGAGACATCAGTCGCGCTTGCAATCCGACATGGGGCTCGCCCATATCGCCTTCGATCTCTGCTCGAGGGGCGAGAGCTGCTACGCTGTCCACCACCACCACATCAATCGCTCCGCTGCGCACCAGCGTCTCGGTTATCTCCAGAGCTTGTTCTCCGGTATCGGGCTGGGAGATCAGCAAATCCTCCAGGTTAACCCCACAAGTAGCAGCGTAAGCGGGATCGAGAGCATGTTCCACGTCTATATACGCTGCTTTCCCCCCCAACTTCTGAGCCTCAGCGATGATGTGCTGGCACAGGGTGGATTTGCCCGAAGCTTCAGGACCGAAGATCTCGGTCACACGCCCCCGGGGGATTCCTCCCACACCGAGGGCAAGGTCTAAAGCGAGCGACCCTGTGGGAACAACCTCAACAGGTACCCTGGCTGAGGCTTCTCCCAACCGCATTATCGAGCCTTTGCCGAATTGCTTTTCAATCTGGCTGATAGCTATATCGAGCGCCTTTTCCTTCTCTGTCACCATCTCCTGACTACGACTCCTCTGAATAACACCTCCTCGTTAATTAGCCCATGTCTGGGCGGCTCTTCCTCAGCCGATTTACGTGATTTACGTGATGATAGCATATCGGTCAATAAAATACAAGTAATAATCTTATGAGAATTTTAATATTAGGATACATGGTATTCAGCTAGAGGTAGAGAAAGGGGGAGTGGGTGCCTCTAAATAGACTTTAGCCAGGAATATCCGCCAGGGTGCCTTGAATCTGGATAGCAGAATCAATGAACTCCTTGACCTTGTAAGGTCAGTCGGATACTTGCTGGCCAAGCCAAGAGAGCTAAGTTCTGCCTGACTTATCTCTCTTTCTTCTCTTCTGATTGTCCTTACGTGTCCCGGTTTTTGAATCATCCTTATTACACGATTACACGTTCGACTACCCCATATATCTCTTTGTATTAATACTGTATTAATCTTATTTCAACATTATCTCTATTTAGCCATCTTAATATTGTAACTATGAAGAAGGGATTTCCAAAGTATATCTTTCAAACTAAATATAGAAACTTTGCTCCCAATACTAAAGTACTATGCTAAATCGAACCAAATCACCCTAAATGGTGATATGCAAAGGGTACAAAATGACAAATAATGGGCATAAAAGTCTTGAAGGATTCAACTTATGCCGAGGCTAGATAAAGTCCTGATAGGCAAAAAGGAGGAGACATGATTAAGCAAAGAAAGGGGTTAAGAGGATACAGGGCTATCATTTTGTCCTTGGTTGGAGCAGCACTGGCGATATTTGGG
>CAYHAX010000131.1:0-3010 GCA_964354695.1 uncultured Dehalococcoidia bacterium | reverse complement strand
TATCCAGCGGAATCGAGGCAAAGCCCGGCAGGAAAGACTATGATAGAATGCGCGCCTTCATCGCAGCAGCAAAGAGTGCAGGAGCAAATGATTAAAAAACACTTGAAACTGCCAGACAAACAGGGTCATTTCGGGACATACGGGGGCAAGTTTGTGCCCGAGACGTTGATGCCCGCTCTGAGCGAGCTTGAGCAGGCCTATATCAAGGCTTGCGCCGACCCGACATTCTGGCACCAGTTTAATTCGTTATGTTGCGACTACGCAGGGCGACCTACCCCGCTCTATCACGCCCAGAGATTGTCCGAAAAACTGGGCGGGGCGCAGATACTGCTCAAGAGGGAGGATTTGCTCCATACCGGCGCCCATAAAATCAACAACACGCTCGGTCAAGGGCTGCTGGCTCTGCGCATGGGCAAACACAGGATAATTGCGGAGACCGGAGCAGGACAGCACGGCGTAGCCGTTGCCACAGTGTGCGCTATGCTGAAACTGGATTGCGTGGTTTATATGGGCGAGGAGGATGTTCAGCGTCAATCCCTGAACGTATTCAGGATGAAATTGCTCGGCGCTGAGGTGCGCCCCGTTCCCTCAGGGAGCCGCACCCTCAAGGACGCCATAAACGAAGCAATACGCGACTGGGTGACCAACGTGCGCAGCACTTACTACCTGTTGGGCTCCGTCGTGGGACCCCACCCGTATCCCACGATGGTGCGCGACTTCCAGTCGGTCATCGGTCGAGAGGTCAAGGAACAGATAATGGTATCGCACAACAGGCTGCCCGATTACATAGTTGCCTGCGTGGGAGGGGGCAGCAACGCCATCGGCATCTTCCACCCCTTCGTAGACAACAGAAGCGTGAAGCTCATCGGGGTCGAGGCGGCAGGTCGTGGCTTGGGGAATAATGGCAACCATGCCGCCACCCTAGCCGCGGGCAGACCAGGCGTGTTGCACGGGGCTAAGTCATATCTGCTGCAGGACAAACATGGTCAGGTGAGCGATACCAGAAGCATCGCCCCGGGGCTGGACTACCCCGGAGTCGGTCCCGAGCACAGCTTCTATAAAGACACAGGACGGGCGACCTATGTCGCAGTCACCGACAAAGAGGCTCTGAAAGGGTTCCAGTCGCTTGCCACAACCGAGGGTATAATCCCTGCCCTAGAGTCAGCGCACGCTGTATCTTATGCGTCAAAAATAGCGCCCAAACTGGGCAAGGACAAACTCATAGTGGTCAACATCTCCGGTCGGGGCGACAAAGATATTCACATCGTAGCTGATGCACTGGGGATGAAGCTATGAGCAGTATTGGCTCCGTCTTCGCCAAGCCAGAGCACAAGGCATTGATAGCCTACCTCACCGTAGGCTATCCCAGCGTGGAAGCTACGCTGAAGATGGTTCCTATGATGGCTTCAGCAGGATGCGATATTGTAGAGCTGGGGATACCGTTCTCAGACCCTCTTGCCGACGGCACTACGATACAGAACGCAAGCTATCGGGCTCTGCAACAGGGTGTGACCCCGAAGACGTGCCTCGAGATTGCCCGCAAGCTGAAGGCGAAGGTAGATATCCCGCTGGTATTCATGACCTATTTCAACCCTGTGTTCAGCTATGGGCTGGATGCCTTCTGCCGAGACTGCGCGAAGGCAGGTGTCAGCGGGCTGATAATCCCTGATTTACCACCGGAGGAAGGGGCGGAGCTGGAGGCTATATCACAAAAACACAGAATCGACCTCATCTATTTGCTTGCTCCCACGAGCACAAACGAGCGAATAGACATAGTAACGGCGAGGTCGCGCGGCTTCATTTATCTGGTATCGATGACAGGCGTCACGGGCGCTCGTAACAATCTGCCTCAAGAGCTGGAGAGCTTTGTGATGAGAGTCCGCCAGAGAACCAACAAGCCTCTCTGCGTAGGCTTCGGCATATCCAACGCAGAGCAGGCACAGCGAGTGGCAAAGGTGGCAGACGGCATCATTGTGGGCAGCCGCTTGATACAACTTATGGAGGGGAAGGCTGGCGCAACCAGAGCACGCTCATTCATCCAGAACTTGAGGCAAGCCCTAAACAAGCAAGATAAAAATAGAATTAGCAGTCGCAATACAAAAAGGAGGCTTACTATGTAGCAATCAATAAGCCGGAAGGCTTTTAAAATAGTCTCAAAATTGAAAGGAGGAAGAGATGGACACAAAGATTATACTAACCGAGAAAGAGATGCCAACTTCGTGGTACAACATTCAGGCTGACCTGCCGCAGCCCCTGCCACCGATACGGCATCCCGGCACCAAGGAGATAACGCGGCTGCCACCACCCCTATTCGCCGAGGCGCTCAATGAACAGGAGTTCAGCAAGGAGCGCTACATCGAGATACCTGAGGAGGTGCAGGAGATCCTTAAGATGTGGAGGCCCACACCTATGATTCGGGCGTTCAGGCTGGAGAAGGCACTGGATACCCCGGCCCACATCTACTACAAGTATGAAGGGGTGAGCCCCGCAGGCAGCCATAAGCTCAACACCGCTGTGGCTCAAGCCTATTACAACAAGAAGGAAGGCGTCAAACGCCTAGCCACAGAGACCGGTGCCGGTCAGTGGGGCAGCGCCCTATCAATGGCCTGCCAGTTCTTCGGGCTGGAGTGCAAGGTCTATATGGTGAAGGTCAGCTACCATCAGAAGCCCTATCGCCGCATCTTGATGGAGACCTTCGGGGCCAAGGTGGTGCCCAGTCCCAGCCAGGATACCCAGATAGGTCGTAAGATTCTGGCAGAGGACCCCAACTCAGCAGGTAGCCTGGGCATCGCCATCAGTGAAGCGTGTGAAGACGCCTTCTCCCGTGAAGATACGCATTACTCCCTGGGAAGCGTAGTTAATCACGTGCTGCTTCACCAGACCGTCATCGGACTGGAGTCGAAAAAGCAGCTCGAGAAGATAGGTGTCTACCCTGACATCATCGTGGGCTGCATCGGCGGAGGCTCGAACTTCGCTGGCATGTTCCTGCCCTTCGTCAAGGACAAGATTG
>CAYHAX010000130.1:0-3598 GCA_964354695.1 uncultured Dehalococcoidia bacterium | reverse complement strand
TGCTCACACCCCCACATCCGGGTATCCACCCCGGCAATTCCCAAAGACTCATATTAAATAAACCAGGAGCAGTCCAATGGGATTTCCTTTTATCCAACAAAACAATGAGTCCCGGCAGCGGCTCGAAGCGCTTGCCAACCGCCTGACGGATGCTGATCTCTCCCGCGCCGCTACCGCCGGCTGGACGGTTGCCGCGCTGCTGGCGCACCTTGCCTTCTGGGACCAGCGGGCGCTCGTCCTGCTCCAACGCTGGAAAGGTAACGGGGTGGATCTCTCCCCGGTCGACGCGGATGCGATGAACGATGCGCACAAGCCGTTGTGTCTCGCCCTGGAGCCACGCCGGGCAGTCGAGCTCTGCCTGGCCTCGGCTGCGGCGGTTGACGCCGAGCTTGAGACACTCACTCCCGACCTCGTCGCGGAAATCGAGGCTTCCCCCACCCATTTCCGCTTCAATCGGGCTCTCCACCGCAATGACCATCTCGCTGAGATTGAGGGCTGGAACCAAGCGTCTTGGAATTCCGGCCAGTCCTGATCATTCACCAAATCCAGTTCAGGCAAACATACCGTTCCAGGCTCAGGCGGTGTTAGGAAACTCCGCTGGGCATTGGCAGGGCGAGGTAAAAGTTGTGGTGTCCGCGTCATTTATTACTACAAAAAGCAAGATGATGAAATCTGGCTGCTTACGATCTAAAGTAAAAGCGAGGTAGCCAATATTCCCCCTAATGTATTACAGCAGATTGCGAAGGAGATCGAATGAAGCGTTGTTGCGGATTGCTGAGCAAAAGCCCGAAGTGTTTATTGAGTTGTCCTAGCAGCTTGTCGGAGAGGCCGACAAACCACAACAATTGAATGATAAACTTTGCGCATGAGCAGAAAATTCAAGACCGCAAATTACGAAGAGACCCTGAACCAGACCATTCGTCTGGCTGAAGCACTGCCCCCCGAGCACCTGGCGCGCTTTGTAGTTGACATCATAGCTCAACTGGAACTGAGCTCGATCTACACCCGGTATGCACCGGTTGGCGGAGAAGCGATTGCGCCGGAAATCCTGCTGGGGCTGTTGTTCTATGGGTATGCCACAGGGGTATTCAGTTCTCGCAAGATCGAGAAGGCGACCTATGAAAGCATCCCTTTTCGCTACATTGCGGGTGGACTGCATCCCGATCATGACACGATCGCCAACTTTCGCAAGATTTTTCTGGAGGAGATCAAAGGTTTGTTTGTGCAGATCCTGCTCCTGGCACAGGAAGCCGGGGTGCTGAAGCTGGGAAACATCAGCCTGGATGGCAGCAAAATCCATGCGGATGCCTCCAAAAGCCACGCCGTGAGCTACAAACGCTTGATCGAGATCGAAGCTCAGCTGCGCCAGGAAGTCGGCGAATTGTTCGAGCTGGGTGAGCAGGTCGATCAAGGCGAAAAGCAACTGCCGGAAGGGCTGGTCCTCCAAGATGAGATCGCCATCCGGGAAGAGCGACTGGTCAATCTGGCCAAGGCAAAGGCGGTCCTGGAAGAGCGGGCCAAAGAACGCTATGAAGCTGAACAGGCCGAGTATGAAGCCAAAATGTGCGAGCGAGAGAAGAAGGCTCGCAAGACCAGGCGCGGTCCGCGGGGATGCAAACCCAAACCGCCGGAACCAGGTCCCCGCGACAAGGATCAATACAACTTCACCGACCCCGATTCGCGCATCATGAAGAACAGCAACAATGAGGGCGTTGATCAGCACTACAACGTGCAAGTGGCTGCCGACCAGGAGGGCCTGTTGATTGTAGCCCACGGCCTTTCCAACCACCCCAACGACAAAAAAGAAGCTGTGCCAACGCTGGATGCCATTGCCCCAGAGTTGGGCAAACCTGAGGCGGTTGCCTTGGACAACGGCTACTTTAGTGAAACCAACATCCGCACCTTCCAGGAGCGAGAAGTGGAAGCCTACATCGCCACCGGGCGTGAGCCGCACCATAAAGATTGGCACATCTTCTTCGCCGAACTGCCCGAGCCGCCGGGCGAAGAAGCCAGTCCCAAGGAACAAATGGCTTACAAGCTGCAAACCGAGATCGGGAAGGCAATTTACCGTTTGCGCAAATGCACCGTCGAACCCGTCATCGGCATCATTAAGGAAATCCTGGGTTTCCGCCAGTTCTCCTTGCGCGGTTTGTGGGCGGCCGCAGGAGAATGGTGCCTGGTGTGTCTGGCCTTCAATCTCAAGCGCATGCATACCTTGTACCTCGATCAGGGGCTGTTTTAGCGCGCCTGAGAGCAGCCAAGAAAGGGAGAGGCAACCTTGAAACATGCCCTTTTACGCCTGTTTGGTCGTAATCAGCGGCCAAGTTGGCCCGTTCATGTCGTTTTTGAGGCATATGTGCTTTTCTCTCCGACAAGCTGCTAGGTGAAAAATATTGTATTCGTGCATACCAGGACCTGAGGTAGTGTGCTTAGGATCTCGTTGTAGAAATTCTGCGCCTCAGCTTATTCCAACTTCATTATTGTCAACGGATTGGGCAGCGGATTTCACGGATGAATGACGGCGAGGCGAGCGTATCGCGGCCTGACACACCCGCTCAACCCCCTGCACCGCTGTTGACGTGAGCCTGCGGCGGTTTTATTTTGGCAATTGCGCCTCTCAAGCGGCGCGCAAACAATATTACCGGAGGCTGAAATGTCCGTACCCGATTCTGATACTGTTCTGCTCATCACCCGCAACGGCATGGGGGAGGCGGAGCCAGCGCTGCAGCAAAAGCTGATCGCAACTTATTTTAAATTACTGGATGAGAATAACATCCATCCGGCAGCGATTTGCTTTTACGCCAACGGCGTCCACCTGGTTGTCAAGGGTTCGCCGGTGATCGCTACGCTCCAATCTTTGGAAGCCAGAGGCGTGCGTTTGATCCTGTGCAGCACCTGCCTGAGCTACTATAACCTGACCGGACAGGTACAGGTGGGCATTGTCGGCGGTATGGCCGACATCCTCGAAGCGCAGCGCCGCGCCGGCAAAGTTATTACTCTCTAACGACACCTACCTATGAAAACCTATGCCCTGCGCTTACGACCTGGTGAAGACCCCAAGGTCGCCCTGGACAACTTTGCCCAAAACCACCAATTGGAAGCCGCTTGCGTGCTCACCTGTGTGGGCAGCCTGCGCAAGGCTGTGCTGCGCTTTGCCAACCAGGATCAGGCAGTCGCCCTGGATGGTCATTTCGAGATTGTCTCGCTGACCGGCGTATTTTCCATGCATGGCGCGCACTGCCATATCGCTATATCGGATGGTGAAGGCCGCACCTATGGCGCTCACCTGATGGATGGCAGCGAAGTCTATACCACCGCTGAGATCGTCCTGGCCAGCCTGGATGACGTCCGCTTCCTGCGCTCGTTTGATCCCCAGACCGGCTACTCGGAGCTGGATATCAAGCCAATACGTAGGTTGGGTTGAGGGGCGATCTGATCCATGATTTGTAACCCAAATCTGCGGCCCCGAAACCTAACGACTCTTGAGGGTGTGTTGGGTTTCGCTTTCGGGATAGAGGAAGGCGTAATAAATACACCGCTCAACCCAACCTACGGCTCGGAGCTGGATATCAAGCCAATACGTAGGTTGGGTTGAGGG
>CAYHAX010000129.1:0-9979 GCA_964354695.1 uncultured Dehalococcoidia bacterium | reverse complement strand
ATCTTCAGGCAGGCGTGGCTTATTTCCCGGTCACCTGGAAGGTGAGAGATGCCATAAAGATACTGATGCTATTGTCTGTTATGCTTTACGCAGCCTCTATCGCCCTCTGGTTCTACGCAAACTTAGGCTGGCTCTATTTTGTGGTTGCTAACATCCTCGGCATCGTGATGGTTTATGCCGACTACCGCCTTCTCAAGAGCGGACTGACCCGAGACGCATGGAAGTTATATAAGCTTTCCGCTTTCCCCTACCTGGGTTTGATTTTCATTGCCATGTGTTTGAACTTCTGGGTCTAATTCCAGATGAGCCGACTCTTCCAGCTAGAGAAAACCTGTCCTCAGACGAAGGCTCGCGCCGGCACACTCAACACGCCTCATGGGTCGGTGCCCACGCCTGTTTTCCTCCCCGTGGGAAGCCAGGGCACTGTCAAGACCCTGACCCCTGATGAGCTCAGGTCACTCGGTGTTAGCATGCTCTTGTCCAATACCTATCACCTCTATCTCCGACCCGGCTTGGAGACTATCAGGAAACATGGGGGACTGCATAAATTCATGGCTTGGGACGGTCCGATTCTGACCGATAGCGGTGGTTTTCAGGTGTTCAGCCTGGGGCATCTGCGTCGTGTAAATGACGATGGTGTGCTGTTTCGTTCCCATATAGACGGCAGCGAGCACTTTCTGACGCCGGAGCTTGCCACCGAGTTACAGGAGCAGCTCGGCGCCGATATTATCATGGTTCTGGATGAATGCCCGCCGTACGGCGAGGATATTGCGAACATCAAACGTGCTACAGAGCGCAGCCACCTTTGGGCTGAGAGGTGCAAACGGAAACATGGGCGAAAGAGGCAGGCGCTCTTCGGCATCGTGCATGGCGGCACTTTCCCCGAACTGCGGCGGCAGTCGGCTGATTTCATGACCTCGCTAGGCTTTCCCGGCTATGCCATCGGAGGACTGAGCCTCGGTGAGCCGAAGGAAGTCATGCATGAGATGCTGGATGAAACTGTATCGCTGCTTCCTGAAGACAAGCCACGCTATCTAATGGGCGTGGGCTCTCCTGAAGACCTGGTGGAATGCGTTGCACGCGGTGTGGATATTTTCGATAGTGCTCTCCCTACGAGACTGGGGCGAAACGGCGCAGTTTTCACTAAGAGTCGTCGCTATAACATAAGTAATGCCCGCTTCAAGGAGAGGAAAGGACCGCTGGATTCTGACTGCGTTTGCTATACCTGCCGCACATTCTCTGCCGCCTATTTGCATCACCTGTTCAAGGCGCAGGAGCTTCTCGCCTATCGTCTGGCTACTATACATAATGTAAGATTCATTATGAGACTGATGGAGCAGATTCGGCGTTCTATTTTTGATGATACCTTCAGTGAGTTTAAGGATTCATTTATAGGCAACTATCAGCCGACTGATGCAGACACCAGGTCTGAGCAGAAGCGCAAGTGGCTGAGGGCGCGACAGGGGAAATATCGGATAAATGAGTTAGATTAGAGGCAGAATTTCTTTACTTTGCTTTTTCCTTTTGCTAAACTCTGACTAAAAATATAGTATCTCTTCAAGAAAGAGGTGCAAGATGGGGACAAGAGACTTTAGACACCATGAAGCCAAGAAGCCCAAGAAAGGGGCCAAGAAGCCGCTGGTCTCGGAGGTGCTGGCTATGCCGACAACCGTAGAGGTGATTAAGACCAAGGGGAAGAAGGAGAAGAGCGCTTGGGAGGAGGAGAAGGGCGCTGAGGAAGAGAAGTAGCTTAATAGCAGCCTATAGACAATTATATGGGGCGGGCAAGCTGCACGAGCGGGTGGAGCAGGCTCTGGCTGTCCTCGAGAGTTGCCAGCTTTGTCCTCGCTGGTGTCAGGTGAATCGGCTCAAAGGCGAGTTGGGGAAGTGCAATACCGGAAGGCAAGCGGTCGTTTCGAGTTACGCTCCTCATTTCGGTGAGGAATCACCTCTGGGGGGGAGGGGTGGGTCGGGGACCATATTCTTCACTCACTGCAATCTGAGGTGTTACTTCTGTCAAAACTACACCATAAGCCAACTGGGCGAGGGGCAGGAGGTATCAGCCAGGGAAGTGGCGGGGATGATGCTCTCTCTGGAGCGAGACGGCTGTCATAACATCAACTTCGTGAGCCCGACACACGTGGTGCCTCAAATCCTCGAGGCTCTGGAGATGGCTGTAGAGTCGGGCTTATCTGTGCCTCTGGTATATAACAGCGGGGGCTATGATTCTGTGGAGACCCTGAAGCTTCTCGAAGGCATTATAGACATCTTCATGCCCGACATGAAGTACTCTGACGAGCATAACGCCGAGCGGTATTCCGGAATAAAGGATTATCCTGCTGTAAATCGGGCGGCGGTAAAGGAGATGCATCGCCAGGTAGGCGATTTACAACTGGATAATCAAGGTGTCGCCACGCGGGGTTTGCTGGTGAGGCATCTTGTTTTACCTAATGGACTGGCAGGAACCGCTGAGGTGTGCCATTTTCTCAGCCAGGAGATTTCAACCGACACTTATCTGAATGTAATGGCTCAATATCGACCCTGTTTCAGAGCCTTCGATGTTCCCGAGTTAGCCCGTCCTATCACCAGAGAGGAATTATTGGAGGCTGTCAAAACAGCTCGTGGCTATGGTCTGCATCGTCTGGACCGCATCGAACCTCGTTATTTTGTGGGAGTGCTCTGACTTTCTCAGGGTGTATGGGGAAGAGGTTACACTGTTGGAGCGAGCATCTTTTTTAGCTACAGTACATGGTCTGGTTCAGGGCGTGTTTTTCCGCGCGTTTGTGCACGAACGCGCCAAGGCGCTGGGGTTAACCGGCTATGTGAAGAACTTATCCGGTGGCAGGTCACTAGAAGTCTATGCAGAGGGTGATAAGGAGAAGCTGGAAGAGCTGCTTGCTCACCTCAAGGTGGGACCTCGCCGTGCCCGCGTAGAGCGGGTTGATGTAGAGTGGTCAGAGCATACCGGACGCTTCGAACGCTTCATACTGGATTTCTAGTTTAGCCCTTTCGCAGCCTCGGGCGCTGGCTTCAATCCGTAGTATCGGTCGTTGTCCAGGATGCGCTTTAGCTTTGGTATGGAGATATCCCTCACACTGCTGATATCAGATATCTGCATGAGTTGTTCTTGTATTTGCTCCACTTCGAGTGGCTGGTTTCCGTTAGCCAGGAAAATACGGAATATTATCTCCATTAGGGGCATATTGGGTGTGATGAAACCCTCACGTTTAGAGCAGCACTGTTTTATAGTGCGCAGCAAAGCGGATTCTGATTTGGACTTTTCTTTCTTCCGGGATGTGGGGCAGAGACGAGTCGCAGCTAGCATAGCGAAGGAGCGCTCTTGCTTTTGGTACCAGCTCAAATCGATGAAATAGCGAGTCTTCGTTTCAACGGGCTCCAGGTTTTGCTCTGTTGTCATGGTTTCCCCCCTTGTTTAGCTTTAACCTCTTCAATCAGACTGAGGTAGTCTGTGGTCACCCCCGCAGCTATTGAGGCTTCAGAGTCTACTTCATAGGGTTCTCCTATAAAGATTTTGCCGTAGTCTTCGATATCACCGTGGAAATGGTCTTTCGCACCGGTGAACTTCTTTCGTCCGTCTACTATCCCCAAATCGAAGGGCAAAGTGAAGTACAGGTCAGTGATAGTATTCTCTAAGCCTGCCTGCTGCTTGATTCCCCGGAGGGCATTTATCTCAGGCTGATACTTGGAGGCGGGAAGTAAGCTCAGCAGGTTCCTGATAGTGAAACTCCCTTGCCCTGCCACTATTTTGAAGGGCGCAATCGATATCATGAAATCGCAGGATAAGATGATGTTTGGCACCCAGAAGGTAGTCAGGGTGAAAGGCTTGGAGAGGGGATTCTCAATCGCCACCGGCACGCACTGGTCAACGTCGAGCAGGGTTGCATGGGTGAAATTATAGCCCAGCTCTTTGTAAATCGAATGAATGGTCTCTGTTCCGGAGCTTCCTTCGAGGAGCACTATGTCTGCGGAGCTGGCTTTCCTGATACCTGCGACCACTGCCGCTATGGTCTCACGGCTGGTAGTTATAGGGTGTGGCTTGGAGCAGCCGGCGCTTGGCTTTATCAGGATTCGCCGTGCGAAGGTTAGCTCCACAGGCGGCTCGAAAACGAAATTAGCTGCTTCGAATATCATTCCTTGCTTTTCCTTCTGATTGATAGGTCAACGCTGGTGGCTTGCGCAACCTTCTTGAGAGCTGATACCATCCCCAGAACTGTCTTGCTGATGACGCTTTTTACGAAGGGATTGAGCGGTATCGGCTCTTCGTTGACGTAGAGCGCTACGATGTCTTCCTGCTCCCTGTCGAAAAACCTCTTTTCTATGAGGTCGGCTATTCCCCGTGCGTCCTCCAGGGTGTACTGGGGCACGTCTATCTCTAATCGTTCATCAGTGGCAATCGCCAGGAGCTCCTCTTTGTTGCACAGGAGCTCTGCGCCCAATTCCTGGCGATGCACCTCTATTTTGAGCGCTTTATCCTGTTTGAATCCCTCTGCTAGGATGATGTCGAAATCCGTCCCGATGAATCTGTTAAGCTCAGCCAGAGTGTGGTCGTGCCCTACCTTTCTGATGATGGCTATCTTATGGGATGAGCTTATGGCAACAGTGTCGCTTCCTGCCTGAGCGTATCTCCAGGTGTCCTTACCTTCGAGGTCTATGTCGAAGCCGTGCACATTGTGTTTCAGGGTGGCTACCCTGTAGCCTCGATTCTTGAGCTCTGCAATCAACTTTTCCATGACGGTAGTCTTTCCGACTCCGCTCTTACCCACGATGCTAACAACAGGAACCATCTATATCTCCACGCTCCAATCCAGCATTTGTACCTGAACCTCATCCCCGACCTCGATACCCGGTTTATCTTCGGGAACAATCATGAGACCATTAGCTTGTGCCATGGAGGTCAGGATACCGGAGCCCTGTGGACCCACAAGGCGAGCGAAGAATTGCCCCTCGCGTTTGGTTACCCTAACCCTGGCGAAGATGCGGCGTCTATCCTTGTTGTCAACACGGCTTTCGCTCTTTGCCTGAATGGTTGGCTTGGCGTAGTCCTTCTTCCCCAGCATCTTGAGTATAGCTGGGCGGGCAAATTGCTCGAAGGCTATCATAGAGCTTACAGGATTCCCTGGAAGCCCTAAGTGCGGTATCCTTTTCTTGCCCAGACGGAGTACCCCGAAGGCTAGGGGCTTGCCCGGTTGCATGCGCACGGTCCAGAAGGTAATCTCGCCCAATCGAGCCAGGACGTCCTTGACCACATCGTACTCCCCTACGGATACCCCGGCTGAGGTGATGAGCAGGTCAGCATCGCGTGCCTGCTTTATCTTGTCCTCCAGCGCTTCTATGGTATCTTTGGCTATCCCCAGTATTTTAGGTACACCGCCGTAGCGAATGACCTGGGCTGCCACGCTGTAGGTGTTGCTGTTATATATCTTGCCCGGCGGCAATGGGTCTTTGATGTCCACAAGTTCGTCACCTGTTGCCAGGATGGCTACCACCGGACGGCGAATAACGCGGACGACCTCTCGCCCTAAAGAGGCGAGCACACCGACCTCCTGAGGGCGAAGCGCCATCCCCACATTCAAAACGAGGCTGCCGCTGGCGATGTCTTCTCCGGCAACCCTGATGTTTGTCCCTCTCTCAACCTGTCGCAACATACTTATCTCGCTCAGGGGTTTTCCGGCAGACTTGCGTTTCTCCTCATCGGTTTCCTCGAACTGAACTACAGCGTCGGCGCCTTTGGGCACAGGGGCGCCGGTCATGATGCGAATGGATGTGTCGGGTCCAACCTCCTCTTTTGTAATGTACCCTGCAGCTACCTCGCCGATAACGCGAAGCACTCGGGGGGAGGTAGGGCTGGCGCCTGCGGTGCTCTGCGCCTGAACTGCGTAGCCATCCATAGCTGCATTGTCCAGTGGTGGTATGTCTATAGTAGAGCGCACGTCCTCAGCCAGAACTCGCCCCAGGCTATCGAGGATTAGCTCCTCCTCTGCTTCGAGCACATCAACATAGCTCAGGACTTTCTCTAAAGCTTCCTCAACAGATATCATTTCCTTTGCTTCCTGTATGCCTCTTGCATCGTCAGCCTGCGGGCTTTTTCCAGCTCAGCCTCTGTATTGATATTGAAAAAGCTCAGATGCTCGGGGTCGAGCTTATCTAGCTCGTCTTTATCCACATACTTAACCTTTACCGATTCGAAGAAGCCCCTGATTTTGAGATTGCCCTGTTTAATCTGGTTTTCCATAGGTTTAAGGCAATTCCTCGAGTATATGGCATGCAGCGGCTCCAACTGGTCATCTACCCTCGGTATAACTACATCGAAGCCTTTTGCCGAATCTATCATGTATCTCAGCAGGTCCAGGTTCAAAAAAGGCATGTCACAGGCAACAACCAAGTTGAGAAAGTTGCTCGAGTGAACCAGTCCTGTGAAAATTCCTCCCAGAGAGCCTTTCCCGGGATAAAGGTCGACCACGGTTTTTGTTTCAGGATAAGTATATAAGGATCGAGACGACGTCGCCTGTCTCTGTGAAACCACTATGAGTATTTCCTGGCTCAGATGCTTTAATCTGCCAGCGGCTCGCTTGAGCAGGCTCTCCCCGGCAATCACCTCCGTGTGTTTTTCTCTTCCCAGGCGGGAACTGCGGCCACCGGCGAGGATGATAGATGTTATAGTCAAACTGAAGCTGCTCGCTCCTAGAGAGTGAAAATCTTCCAATCTATTCTATCATCTTCGTCAACCTTAGATAAGGACTGTTTGGATACTGAAAACAAGCTGCTGGAGGGCAGTTGCGAGAGTGGAGTTACCCTGAGCTAGTCTTCGTCCCAGGCGCCCTCTCCGATGAGGGGTACAAAGCGGCAAGCACCCAGATTGGTGCTCAGCAAGCCTGTTTCTCGCTTTACAACTCTTATAAGGTCTTGCTCGAAGCGTGAGCCTACGGGGAGCACTAAGCGTCCGTTGATTGCCAGTTGGTCTAGAAGCTCCTGGGGCACGCGGGGCGCGCCTGCGGTTACCATTATTGCGTCATAAGGGGCTGCTTCGCGACAGCCCATTGTCTTTCCCGAGAGCTGGAACTCTATGTTGCTGTAGCCTAGCGAGGTCAAGACCTCCTTAGCCCTGTCGAGCAGCTTCTGGTGCCGTTCTATGGTGACCACCCAGCGTGCCAGCTCGCAAAGAATTGCAGTCTGGTAGCCGCTGCCCGTGCCTATCTCCAGTACCTTCTCGTTTCCTGCGAGTTCCAGAGCCTCGGTCATCAGAGCCACGATGAATGGCTGCGAAATCGTTTGCCCCATTTCTATGGGGAGGGGGATATTCTCATAGGCTGAGGGCTGGCTAGCCGGTGGCACGAATAGCTCTCGGGGTATTCTGCCCATCACATCAAGCACCTTGCGGTCCCTGACCTCGCGGGCAAGCTGCCGCATCAACCTCAGCCGCGCTAACTCCATATCCATAGTGGCTATCCCTGCTAATCTCCTTCAGGAATATACCACAATCAATGTCCTCAGTCTATAAAAAGAGGATATCTTGTTGACGTACCGGGTGTATCGAGTTAGAATTCTAATCAGGAGAGGGGCACAGTTCGCTGTGCCCCTGCTTTAAAGTGGCTTGGTGAGAGAGTAATGAGCAAGCAAATGATATTGCGGGTTGCGTGTCTTCTAATCATCGTGCTTGGCTTGGTGCCCCAAACCTCCTGCATCAAGTCGCTTTCGGAGACAGAGGTGGAAGACCAGATATATATGCAGGTCAACGAAGTTAGGCAACAGCTCGGTCTGAATGCTCTCTCCAGAGACCCCGATTTGGATGAGCTGGCGAGGCAATCCTCGGAAACCAAGTTCTCCGATAGCGTGGAGCAAACAACCGAGCTTCGTTATCTGATGCACAACTCCTGGTGGGAAACCTATAGCCTGGGCGAGCCCAGGCTGGGGAAGGGTACGGCTCAGAAACAGGTTGACTATTGTCTGGAAACCACCGGACTCAGGGAGTTGATGCTCAGGAGCGAGGCGAGGACGACAGGTGTAGGGATAGCTATCGTGGGTGATTCTGTGTATTACACTCAGGTCTTTGACGTTCTGAACGCTGCGGGCGGAGACGGCGAACCGCTCAGGCTATATGAAAACGCTCTGGCTAAAGACCCCACCTGGGCGCAACTAAGGCAGTTCGTAATGTTCGATAACACAGACGAACAGCCTTATATACCTGACGAGTTTGTATGCGCCGATTTCGCTGCTATGCTGCATAACAGGGCTGAGATGGCGGGGATGAAGACGGCTTACATAAGCATCGATTTCACAGAGGGTCCCGCGCACGCTCTGAACGCTTTCGATACTGCGGATAGAGGGGTGGTTTACATAGATTGCACCGGGCAGGGTTTTCAGGAGGCGACTCCCGGGGGCAGCTTTGACACTCAGAATAGCAATGCTGATTACGATAAGGCAGCTTACGTGGGTGCGAGCCTGGAGTACGGTCTCATTCCGCTGGATAAGGCTACCTCTTTTGACTATGCGTTCTACGAGCAGTGGGACCAGCAGTGGGCTGAGTATGAGGAGAAGTTAGACCTCTATAACAGCGGAACACTCAATTTCAAACAGAGGCAGGCTTTAAGGGATGAGTTGCAGGCGGTGCAGTTTATACTGGGGGACTATCGCTGGGAGCCGCTGGGCATCGTAACTGACGTTTATATACATTGGTGATAGGGAGAGGGCACATCTGCCAGCAGGGAGTTTTGCCTGTCCAGAACTCGCCGCTTTTGCGGGTAGGCTCTTCTTGTCCCTGTAGAGCCTTTTCGACAAGTTGCCTCATGCTCGTTCCCATAGCCCGTCACCTCTTCCAGGAGCCTGTTTGCCGACTGTTACCGCGTTGCTTATTTGGCAACAGCGCCACTATCAGCTTGACGTTCGCTTTGAGACCTTCGTTAAGCTCAGACAGGCTTGTCGAAGGGCGGTCGCTCAGGCTTGCTGAATACCGTTTCAATAGATGCTAGAATGCTCGCAATGGAACTGGTGCTGGCGGAGGTGGAAAAAGGAGGTGCTAAGAAAATGACCACTAAGGAAAGCCTGGCTGTGGCTATATCGGAATTGATTAAGAGAATGTCTCCAGATGAGAGAATGGAGTTAACGCGACATATAAGCTGGCGCGAGCTTGAGGAGTGGAAAGCAACTCAGGAGACGCTTGCAGACCGTGAGTTGATGGCAAATCTGAAAAAGGGATTGAAGGGTGAGGAGAAGGGTGGATTAAAAGAGGTGAGGCTTTGACGCAGTGGAGGGTTACCTGGACCAAAACTGCTGAGAACTACTATGACAGGATGGAGGAGGTATATAAATAGAGGTTGCAGAGAGCGATTCGGGAATTAGAAGCAGACCCTTTTTCATCTAAGAAAGTTAAGAAACTACATGGCGAATAGAAGGGTCTTTATCGATATCGAATTGGCAGATTTAGGATTATCTACAGGATTATGGAAAAGGACAGGGAGGTAATGATTTTAGCAATCGCCAGCCGTGGGGATATATACAAATAGCTGGTTGGTAGTTAATCGCTTCGTTGTGGGGCTTTGCGGCTTTGCCGCAAAGCCCCCTTTATTCAGGGCAGGCACGCTGGTCTGCCCCTACGGGTTGCTCGAGGAACTTTTGTGGTTCGACAAGCTTTATTGCGTTAAACTTGCCTCTGAGCTTTGAGGTTGATATACTATCAGGAAGCGCTATTTTTAGGGAAAATGGATGGAATACGAGACTATTATCGGGCTGGAGGTGCATGCTCAGCTCTTGACTAAGAGCAAGATGTTCTGCCGCTGCAGTGCAGACTACGCCAGCGCTCCGCCCAATACCCATGTCTGCCCGGTCTGCCTGGGCATGCCCGGTGTTCTGCCCACTATCAACAAGCAGGCTATAGAGTACGCCATCGTGACCGCTCTGGCGCTGAACTGCTCCATTGCCGAGCATACCAGGTACGACCGAAAGAACTATCCCTACCCCGATT
>CAYHAX010000128.1:0-2895 GCA_964354695.1 uncultured Dehalococcoidia bacterium | reverse complement strand
CGGATGGTACCGTTGATTTCGCCGAGGTCGGGGCAGCGAGCCAGTATGGCATTTACCAGGGTGCCGCTACGATGTCCGGCAGCGGGGTGAACCAATAGTCCCGCTGGCTTATCCACCACTATGAGATCGCTGTCTTCGTAGACCACCTGGAGCGGTATCGCCTCGGGGGCTAGGGAGAGGGGTGAGGGGGGTGGTATGGTGGCTGCAACCTTATCGCCTGCGTTGAGCTTCTGGCTGGCTCTGGCGGGACGGTTATTGACTGTAACCTTGCCTTCGCTTATCAGCTTCTGGGCGTAGGAGCGGGATATCTGGCACTGCTCCGCCAGGTACCTGTCCAGGCGTTCGACCGGGCTGGAGACGGTGAACTCAAGGCGTTTGTTCATTTCTGCAATTTATCTTGAGGTTTTGTCTTTGCAGAGAAAAGCAGGTAATAGATGATGAGGATGGTGCCTATAACTATGGATGAATCTGCTACATTGAAGACGGGCCAGGGTCCGATATCTATAAAGTCGGTTACCTCACCCGAGCGAAGGCGGTCTATCAGGTTGCCCACAGCCCCGCCCAAATCCAGTCCCAAGCCCACCTTGAGCAAGGTGCTGTCTAAGGGCAGGTAGCGGAGGTAGATGAGGAGAACTGTTATGCCGATTAATGCAGCCATTGCCAGCAGGAAGGTCTGGTTGGCGAGGATGCCGAAAGCGCCTCCGGTATTGGTGGTGTAAGTTAATCTCAGAAAGCCTTCGCCGGGTATGGACTGCCCTGGCTCCATGTTAGCCCTAATCAGGTATTTGGTGAGCTGGTCGATGCCTGCCACCGACGATGCTATTACAAGAAGCAGGAATCCTTTGGTCGTTTTGCGGTTTGAAATTTCCGATTTCTCCATTGTGTCCGAGTTTAGCATATCTGGGGACAGCATACAACGAGCGACCCTTTGGTTCTATCTTGTAACAGATGACTACTGGGCGGGAGCCTGAGCTTCTGGCTGGGGTTGCTTGAAGGCGTTGGCGAAGAATGTGGCAACTCTGGCAGCCGCCCTGTTCTCAAAGCCGTTCCAGAAATGGTCAGCCCCTGCAACAAGCTCGAAATCGTTGGGTGGCGGCATCTCCTCGGCAAGCCTCTGGAGGGCGATAATGCTTACGAATTGGTCAGCGCCGCCGCAAATGACGAGTTTGGGCTTGGTGTACTGCTTCATGGGGGCATAGGTGGATATATCAGGCGATATCAAGGCTAAGGCTTTCACCCTCTCATCTCTGGGGGCGACCTCGAGGGACACAGCTCCGCCGAAGGAGTAGCCGCAAAGTCCAATCCGTTCTTTCTCCACTGTCTCCAGGGAAGACAGATAGGAAATGGCTGCAGCTACATCGTCTCTCTCTCCCACGCCGTTGGCGAACTTCCCCTCGCTCCTGCCCACTCCGCGGAAATTGAATCTCAGGGTGACTATGGATAGCTGCCCCAGTGCCTGGCAGACAGGTAAGACTACATTGTTGTCCATCTCGCCGCCGTAAAGGGGATGGGGATGGCATACCACCACGCCGGGGAAGGGACCATTGCCATCGGGGACGGTGGTGATGCCCTCGAGTGTGAGATCCATGGAGGGGAATTTCACTCTGGTCTCTTTCATGGCATATCCTCTTTTTCGAGTTGCTTCTGCTCTCTGGCTCGACCGAACCATCTCTTGAGTCTGCTTTCTATCTCCTTTTCGAAGCCCTGGTCGCTGGGGTGGTAATACTTTTTGCCTTGCAGTGAGTCGGGCAGGTTTTGCTGCTCAACGAAGTGCTCCGGGAAGTTATGCGCGTATTTATAGCCCTTTCCGTAGCCTATGTTTTTCATCAGTCCTGTAACGGGATTGCGCAAATGGAAAGGTACGGGGTCGTTTCTGGTTTTCTCAACATCCTGCTGGACATTTGAGTATGCAGTATACAGGGAATTGCTCTTGGGGGCGGTGGCAAGATATACCACGGCTTGAGCCAATGCCAGGTTGCCTTCGGGCATGCCAATGAAGTGAACCGCCTGCTGGGCTGAGGTGGCGACGACCAGCGCCTGAGGGTCAGCCATGCCCACGTCTTCTGAGGCGAACCTTATCAGGCGTCTTACTATATACAGGGGGTCTTCTCCAGCCTCGAGCATACGCCCCAGCCAGTAAAGGGCGGCGTCTGGGTCAGAGCCGCGGAGCGACTTATGCAGGGCGGAGATAATATTGTAGTGCTCCTCACAGGCTTTATCGTAGAGCAGGGCGCGGTGCTGAATGGCGTCCTCGACGGCGCTTAACTCGATGTGGCGCTTGCCGTCCTCTGAAGGGGCAATAGTGGAGGCAGCAAGCTCCAGGGCGTTGAGCGCAACCCTGGCATCTCCATTTGACATAACTAACAAGAAATCGAAGGCATCTTTATCCAGTTCCACCTTCATCTTGCCGATACCGCGCTCCTCGTCCTCGATGGCGCGCTGTACCAGAAGCTTTACCTGTTCCTCGGTGAGCGCGTTCAGGGTGAACACGCGGGAGCGGGAGAGCAGGGGAGAGATGACCTCGAAGGACGGGTTTTCGGTGGTGGCGCCGATGAGTGTGACGGTGCCGTTCTCCACATAGGGAAGTATGGCGTCCTGCTGAGCTTTGTTGAAGCGGTGTATCTCGTCGATGAAAAGGATGGTTCTCTGCTGGTATAGTGCGTGGCGCTCCCTAGCCTCATCGATGATGCGGCGCAGGTCGGCGACTCCGGAGGCGACGGCGGATATAGGACTGAAGTGGGACTTGGTGACGGAGGCGATGATATTGGCGAGGGTGGTCTTGCCGCTGCCCGGCGGACCCCAGAGGATGATAGAAGGAAGCTGGTCAGCCTCAATGCTTTTCCTGAGCACCCGCCCTTCGCCCACGATGTGCTCCTGCCCCACGAACTCGCCGAA
>CAYHAX010000127.1:0-3714 GCA_964354695.1 uncultured Dehalococcoidia bacterium | reverse complement strand
AAGCCTGGTGTGCGGGAATATTTGAGTAAACTTTTTCCGAACATACTGAAGAAGATGCCTGGGTGTGAAATTATTGAGAAGAGTATACAGGTTGACCATGTACACATGGTAATGGTAATTCCGCCGAAGTATGCAGTTAGTGAAGTAATTGGGCAGATGAAGCAATATACGGCAAGTAGATTACGGAAAAAGTTTGCGTGGTTAGAGAAGGTATATTGGAAAGAGCAGGTAGTGTGGTCACCAGGTTATTTTGTCTCCACGGTTGGATTGGATGAAAAACAGATTACTGAGTATGTGAAATGGCAATCACATCAGGATTCAGGTCAAGCGAAGCTTGAGCTGTAAAGTGCCACGGGCTCTGCCCGTGGGTATCTACTTGGAGTCTAAGATTCGATTCTGAGGTTTTTTAGGGGTAGGTGGTGCTCTGTCATGGCCTACCCTGTTTATTTGTTTTGTGCCTACGCTCAAACCGAAGCGGTAATTTTGGCGTTAATTTGGCGTTAAATTAAAAAACACTGGTTGTTACTGGTTGTTACTCTAGCTTCAAAACAGGGTTTTGGCATTTAACACAACAGTTCTTATTCGAACGTAAAATGACCATTTAGAACATATAACCTAGACGCCGCTCTACCTGACTGAGCTACACCCCTTTTCGCCCTGATTCGATCTCCCCCAAAGCTATTGTCTTTAGAAAGCTGGATCTGCTACCCCCGGGGCGACTATACGTCCCCTGCCAATCGCAAAATATTTTGAGCTAAATCGGTGTAAAAGTCAACTCATTTATCTTATAAGGAAACGGTAATTCCAAGCAGTATGGGTGTGCCTTGAGGCGGGGGGCAGGTCAACGTACCGCTGACCTGCCCCTTGCGGTTTCTACCATTTTGGGATGGTGAAGTTTGCGGGTGCTCCAGACTCCCCGTGTATTACTTGCCCTTGAAGTTGGGTTTTCTCTTCTCGAGGAAGGCTTTGGCTCCCTCTTCGGCATCCTCTGTCTTGAAGATGTCGGAGAAGAGATGTCCCTCGTTCTCGACGGCTGCTCTTAAGCTCATCTCCATGGTAGCGTTGATACTTTTCTTGGTGTAAGCTACGGCTACGGCGCCCTTGGAGATCAGCTTCTTCACCATAGCGTTGACAGCGTTCTCCAGATCGGAGGGTGACACCACCTGGTTTACCAGGCCGATGCGATAGGCCTCTTTGGCATCGATAGGGTCGCCGATGAGGCACATCTCCATAGCCTTGGTTTTCCCCACCAGGCGAGTCATCCTCACGCTCCCGCCGCCACCGCACATGATGCCCAGCTTTATCTCGGGTTGGCCGAATTGAGCGGTCTCTGAGGCTATCCTGATATCACAGCCCAGCGCTATCTCGCAGCCCATGCCGAAGGCGATACCGTTGACCGCAGCTATCACTGGCTGGGGCAGATCCTCGAGCATGTTAGGGCTGAAGTAGACTTTATGGTCGTCACGGACCTTTCCGCCCTTCCTGGTCATCTCAACCCATCTGGATATCGTCTTGTCAATGTCAGCGCCAGCCATGAAGGCACGATCTCCTGCGCCTGTTATGACTACTACCCTGACTTCCTTATCATTGGCGATGTCCTTTACAACTTCCTTGAGTTCGTCGGACATCTTGGGGTTGAAGGCGTTCAAAACCTGGGCGCGGTTAAAGGTTATTTTACAAACCCCATCCTTTTTCTCCACCAGGATTGTTTCGTAAGTCATCGTCCTCTCCTTTTATAGTTCAAATTTTGTAGTTCAATGGGAGCTTTGTGAGGTACCTACTTCTTTTGCTTGGGCACGTCCGCCTTCACCAACTCTATGAACTGGTTCACATCTGAGCCCGCACCATATATCGCCCTGACGCCCTGTTTCTTCAGCATATCGTAGTCTTCGTCGGGAATGACACCTCCGAGGACAATCATGACATGGTTCATCTTGTTTTTCTTCAGTCCCTCCACTACTTTGGGCAGATGGGCTTCGTAGGCACTGGTGAAAAAGCTCATGCCTACGACATCTACGTCCTCCTGGACTGCCATCTTCACTACTTCTTCGGGCTGGCTGTAGCTGGCGTAGACTACCTCGAAGCCGGCATCTCTGCAGCGGGATGCAATCAGTCTCAGTCCCCTGTCATGTATATCGATCCAGTGCTTGACCAGCAGAACTTTCGGTCTTCCGTTAGTAGACAATTTCGTATCCCCCTTCGCAATAGTTTGGTGAACCGCTATCTCTAGAACTTCAGCATTACGTTGTATTCAGGACCCCATCGCATGACCTTCCTCAGAGCCTTGGATATTTCACCGGCAGTGGCATGAGCCTTGGCAGCCTCGATACATGCGGGCATGACATGACCGTACTCACCAGCCTTCAGCTTCTTGCATGCCTCCACGACTCCGTTGAGGGCTGCATCGGTCTTCGCCTGGTCTCTTCGCTTCTTATATTCTCTGATTCGCTCTACGGATATTCTGGCGACCTCGGGGTCTGGCCTGAACGCCTTGACCTTAAGGGCTTCCTCAATCTGATACTTGTTCCATCCTACCACTATTCTCTTGCCTTTATCAATCTCGTCTCTCCACTGGTCGCAGCCCTTTCTCAGAACCCGCGCCAGCATTCCAGCCTTGTGAGCTTTGACAAATCCACCCGCGTCCTCGATCTCTTTGAGAATCTTCTCTCCCTCTTCCTCCATCCGCTTGGTCAGCCATTCAACATAGTAGGACCCTGCCAGAGGGTCGCCCACCTTGGTTATTCCGGTCTCGTGTACCAGAATCTGCTGTATCCTCAGCGTCAGAATAGCGGACTCCTCGGTGGGGATACCGATAGGCTCGTCGTAAGCCGGTATCTGCATCGCCGTCGTGCCTGAAAGCGCTGCCCCCAGAGCATGGTAGGCGCTGCGAATGATGTTGTTCAACGGTTGCTGCTTGACCAGCTCGAAGCAGGAGGTGTTAGTGTGCGTTCTCAGGTGCATGGCGGCTGGTTTTGTTGCACCATATCTCTCTCGGGTCATCCTGGCCCACAGCTTTCTCCAGGCCCTGAACATGCAGATATACTCGAAAAAGTCGTTGCACTGCGCTATCTGGAAACCTATGCCGGTCAAGAAGTCGTCGGGATTTAAACCAGCAGCTTTACAGGAGTCAGCAACTGCTCTGGCGGTGCCAAGGCAGAAGCTCATCTGATGGATGGCATCAGCGCCGGTCTCCGAGATTGCGTGTCCCTGGATATTCGTATGGTTCCAGCGCGGGATGTTCTTGACGCAGAAGTGTATATTTTCGGTGGCGAGTTTCAGTGCGTCTTCGGTTTCCCACATAAAGTTGGGGGCATACCAGGCTGTGAACACCCAGTTCATGGTGTTGCCGCGAAGACTGCCCCGCGGCACACCTCTGTTCTCAGCGTAGGCGATATAGAGAGCGAACATGGGAAGGGTGTCGCCGTTTATGAGGATAATGTTGTTCTTGGCGATGTCCAAGCCATCAAGCATGCGGGCAAAATCATCGAGGGTGTTGCATGAAACACCGTCTTTACCGATATAGCCTTCGGCATCAGGCTCATCAGGGTCAATGCCGAAATAGCCGGGGTAGTCCCAGACCAGGTTATAGCTCCTGGCTCCGAAGTAGCCTTCCATGCCAGCTTTGGTCAGAGCATCCATGCGCTCTTTGGTGTGCTCGGGCAGACCATACCCGTGCACTGGCTGATTCACCCAGGGCTGGAACTGGTAATGGAT
>CAYHAX010000126.1:0-6922 GCA_964354695.1 uncultured Dehalococcoidia bacterium | reverse complement strand
CCGTGGCGGTTGAGCAGGGCGACAGTTATTTACTCAACGGGACCAAACGCTTCGTCACTAACGGCCGGTTTGCCGATGTGGCTTTGATTTTTGCCAAGCTCGAGGGAGATGTCAGTATATTCATTGTGGAGACTGATAGGGAAGGTTTCTCGCGCGGCCCGAAGATGGACAAGCTCGGCTTGAGAGGCACAGAGCTCTGCGACCTGATTATGGATAATGTCCGAATACCGAAGAAGAACTTGTTGGGTGGCAAAGGCGGAAAATTCGATGCTCTGAAGGACGCCATGACGTTGGGCAAGCTTTGCCTCAGCGCCCACTGCGTGGGGCTAATGCAGGCAGCATTGGAAGAGGCAATTAAATATTCCATGCACAGAATGCATGCCGATGAGCCCATCTTCGATTTGCAGGCAATTCACTGGCTATTGGCTGAGATGGCGTCCAGGCTCGAGGCATCACGCTGGTTAACCTACAGGGGCGCCTTCCTGAAAGATCAGGGTACCGGCACCATAAAGGATATGGCAATTACGAAGCTATTCGTAACCCAGACCGCCGTAGATGTCTGCAGATGGGGCATGCAGGTTCACGGCGCCTACGGCATCAGCAAGGAGTACAAGATTGAGCGAATCTTCAGGGATGCCAAAATGTATGAGTTGCTTGAAGGCACATCTGAGATACAAAGAGAATTGATTGCGAAGCGTTTGCCTCGTTGATGCGTGGAAGCGGAGGGCTGCCCCCAGGATGCCAATTACCAGGCGAGCCAGCCTCCATCCACAGCTATGGTCTCTCCGGTGACGAAACTCGACGCCTCAGACGCCAGAAAGACCACGACTCCTGCCAACTCGTGTGGCTTGCCGCTCCTTCGCATAGGGATCTTGCTCAGGTTGAACTGGAGGACCTTCTCGTCTGACTCGATGTCCCGCTTAGTCATTTCGGTTTCGATATAGGATGGAGCGATAGCATTGACCCTTACGTTATACCTGGCCCACTCCACTGCCAGCGCCCTGGTTAGCTGGACTATAGCGCCTTTGCTTGCTATATAAGGAGAGATATTCATGAAGCCGGTGAGCCCGAACACCGAAACCATGTTTATGATGCTGCCCGATTTTCTCTCCACCATACCTTTTCCTGCAGCCTGGCAGCAAAAGAAGCACCCTTTCAGGTTAGTATTCAGCACCGCATCCCACTCCTGCTCAGTCAACTTTAGAAACGGTTTCACCAGGTTAATTCCAGCATTGTTTACCAGAATATCCACCTTGCCAAAGGTTTTAAGCGCCTGCGATACCATGGAATCGACTTCTTCTTTTCGCGTTACGTCTGTTGGGATGGCTAGCGCTTTGCCTCCTCGGGTGTGGATTTCCGAGACAACCCTATCCAAAAGCCCCTTCCTGCGTCCGCTTGCCGCAATTGAGGCACCTGCATCAGCCAACGCTTTGGCACATGCCTCTCCCAGGCCGGTTCCTGCGCCTGTAACTATTGCCACCTTTCCCGTCAGGTCGAATATCTTTATCTTCGCTCTCCTATCTGCCCTTAAAGCGAGGCTTGCGTTTTTCCAGAAAAGCCCTCCTGCCCTCCTTGAGGTCCTCCATCAGCAGCAGACCCGGGCTAAGCAAGTCCTCCCAACGGTAATCATCATCGCAGCCTCGATGGAGCATACGTTTAATAGCGCGCACGGCTAAAACCGGGTATTCGGCTATACTTTGAGCCAAATTTTCAACCTCGGCATAGAGTCGGTCATGGGGGACAACCTGGGCAACCAGTCCATACTCCTCCGCCCTTTTGGCATCGATGGTCTTCCCGGAAAGAAGCAAGTAACCAAGTCTGCCTCGTCCCAGAACTCCCCTGCCTCTGCCCAAGGTTATGACATGGACTGCGCCCACCTTTATCCCCTGAAGCCCAAACTGGGCCTTGTCCGAGGCTATAGCAATATCGCTTATAATCGCGATCTTGCAGCCATATCCGAAAGCATAGCCATTAACCGCCGCGATGACGGGCTGGGGAATGTTCTCAATTCGACGAAACATTCTGGCATCTGACCTGATGTAGTCCGTCGAGCCTTTCATGTCCTTGAATTCCAGCTCTTCGAAGTCAACTCCAGCGCTGAAAGCCCTATCCCCTGAGCCGGTGATGACTACCACCCTTACATTGTCGTCTTCTTCCACCAGCGATAGAGCATGGTCAATTTCCTGGAACATCTTGAGGTTGCAGGCATTAAGCTTATCGGGGCGGTTCATAGTTATAGTGGCGACCGCGTCTTTGACCTCAAAGATGATGGTCTCGTAACCCGTGTGGCGCCGGGTTCGCTTCGTCGGTCCCCCAGGTTGATTTGAGCTTCGGCGATTGTTCATAGCTTCCGTTCCTCAGAGTCTGTCGATGTGAACTCTAGTATATGTGCAGCTTCAACACCTGTCAAGGCAACTGGAACCCGGGAAAGCAGTGTGTTGTATTCCGCAATAGCTGGATGCTATAATAATTTCACCGTTGAGTAGATTTTTTTGCATGCAGCAACCTCAGTTGAACTTTGCTCGAATACACGGCAAAGCTGGTAGCCTTTAGCCGGGATAGGAGATTAGCCTCATGAATGTTATGGAACTGTTCAGGCTTGACGGTAAAGTAGCCATTGTGACCGGCGGGTCCAGAGGGCTGGGTCTCTGGATGGCCGAAGGGCTGGCTGAGGCTGGCGCAGATATTGTCCTATGCGCCCGAAAATTGGCACCGTGTGAGGAAGCAGCTAGGGCAATAAGGGAGATCGGGGTTCGTAGCCTCGCAGTTGGTTGTGACGTTACCGATCCTGACGCAGTTAAAGCCTTAGTTGAGAAGACGGTCTCAGAATTCGGGCGAGTGGATATCCTAATCAACAACGCGGGCTTCATATGGGAAGAGCCTCTGGAGAATATGTCGCTCGAAAAATGGAATCGAACGCTGGCGATAAATGCTACCGGGACTTTCCTTTGTACGCAGGAAGCCGGCAATCAGATGATCAAACAGAGGCAGGGAAAGATCGTTAACATTGCCTCGGTATCCGCTCTGGTCTCGGCAGACCCTGAGCTATCCAACACTGTTGCTTATAGTGCGAGCAAGGGAGCGGTGGTGGCTCTGACCCGGGACCTGGCGCGCAAGTGGTGTCAGTATAACATCAATATAAATGCTATCGCCCCTGGTTACTTCGCCACCAAGATGTCCAAGGTTCTAGTGGAAAACCGCCAGCCGCAATTAATGCGTACAATTCAAATGAAGAGACTGGGAACAAAAGACGACGTAAAGGGAGTCGCTGTATTCCTTTGTTCGGCTGCTGCAAACTACATTACCGGTCAGACATTGGCTGTGGACGGCGGCGTTGTAATCTAGGCTCAGGTCTCAGCATTCTATAAATAATTTCGTTAGGAGCGTAGCCATGTACACAGCGGAAAAATACTTGTGGTGGAATGAAGCAGAACGAAAATTGGCCGATGAGGTGGCGGATTTCTCGGACAACGTGATAAGGCAGCAAATTAATGAAATCGAAAGGACAAAAAAGTTTCCCTGGAATTGGTTTGAAGAAATGGGCAGGAAGGGCTGGTATGGAGCTTTTATCCCCGAAGAATACGGTGGCATGGGCAAGGGGATTGGCAGGACTACCGGGTTTTGCATTGTATTGGAGGAAATTGCCCGCGGAGCACCTGTCGCAGTAGATTTCTATGAGACAACCATCTATGGGTATTCGCCCATTGTCAGGTTCGGCACCGAGAAGCAAAAGAGAAAATGGCTTCCGAAATTAGCCACCGGCGAACTCTTTGCTGCAATTGTCATTACTGAACCTTTTATGGGTTCCGATGCGGCTAACATTCAAACGACGGCTGTACTTAAAGGTGATAAATACGTCATTAACGGGAAGAAGCGATTTATCACCCTGGGCGGTATCGCCAATCTGTATGTTGTCTACTGCAAGACCAGCGATGACCCTGAAGACCGCAAGAATCATCGACATTTAAGCGCCTTTGTGGTGGAAAAAGGGACTCCAGGATTTACGGTGGAGGCTATACATGACCCCATGGGACGCTTCGGCTCCAGACACGCTGTCTTGAACTTTGATGACGTGCGCATCCCCAAAGGGAACCGTATCCTGTGCGAAGGCGATGGCTGGAAAGTCCTTACCGATGCCCTGAATATTGAAAGGCTCGGGGTTGCGGCTGGCGCTGTGGGGACATCCAGAGCCGCCGTGGCGGCCACCGCGGAATATGTGACCCGGCGCGTAGCCTTTAATCAAACTCTTGCCGACATACCCGGCGTTCAAACCATGTGCGGGGACATGGTAACCAGGACGAGTCTGATCAGTCTATTGGTATACTACTCGGCGCATAAGATGGACCTGGGCATGGATGTTCCCCTGGGCTGCACTATCGCCAAGGTCTTTGCCACGCAGTCACTGATGAAAACTGTACTGGATGCCGTGCAATGCCACGGAGGGGACGGGTACATGCGGAACTACCCTGTGGAAAGGCTGATGCGGGACTCCAAGCTCATCGAGATAGGTGCAGGTGCCAACGAGCTCATGCAGCACCTGGTGTGGAGGCTCTGGCTGAAGGATTACCTTGCCCTGCGCAGCGCAAGCAGAAAACCAGTCACTCAGAGCAGAACTTCAGGCCCCGCAGCGAAAAGGAAAATCCTGGATGCTTTAGCGGAGTTCTATTGTCAGCATCCCGCTCTCTACATGGAAAAGGAAGAGATGATGGAGAAACTGGGGTTGACCGGCGAAGATTTGGATAAAGCCCTAGAAGCCGCGGAGGCGGAAAAGCTCGTGGCACTTTATCGGAAGCGGGGGGGCATTGCCCTTGCCAAAGCCACCTATGCAGGCCTTAAAAAGGCGAAACCGCAGGAGGACTATAATTTCTTTCCGGATTTCGTGGACAAGACAAGGGAGATATTTTAGGCAGAAGAATTGAATATCAGGTTGAGGATAGCCGATGATTCAGCCTCTAGTTCCAGGACTTCGATTTCAACAGGCTCTTCAAGCGGCTAGACATTTTCAGGAGTTGTTCTGTGGCTCTGGGGAAATTAATCGAAAATCCCACAGTGCTCTGTTGAAGGGCGGCCGGGCTCTCTTCCTTCTTAACACCTTTCTGTTGAGCAGCTTCTAAGTCATGCTCTGTCAGTGTTTCAGCAATCTCACTACCTGCGGTCGGCAGTTGCTCGGCTTCCTGTCTGACAGGCAGCGCTTCTTCCTCAGCTATCATTTGTGCAGCAACAATAATCCTGGAGGCCTCCTCCTCTGCCCCACTTATTATCGCCTGCGCGCGTTTTTCCGCTGCCGATATCTTTTTCTGCGCGCTTTTCTCTGCTTTTTCTTTGGCTCTGGTGATTATTCGCTCAGCCCTTTCCAGTGCCTTAGTATGAGTCCTCCCCGTCTCAACTTTAGCCTTCCCGCTGGATTTGTGGACAAGGGACTCCATTCGCTCGAGCTTGTTCAAGAGTTCAGCGTTCTGGTCCATCAGACCAACGACAAGAGATGACAAGTCATCCTGCATACCATCCATACATGGGATGCTCTGTTGTGGCTCGATTACCTTTACCTGCCCTTTCACCCTGGACATAACTTCATCCCCTAGAGATAGTCGTCTGCACAAGAGCCAGTTTAATAAAAATAGGACAGCTCGACAATGAGAAATTCGTCACTGTTGCTGGGGGGACTTTGGTAGCTGCCCCATCAAGAGGCTCGGCGTGGCTAACCATACGGGTAATGAACAAGCGCAAAAGAGCTCGGTGAAGAGAGGTGGTTCAGAGGTCAGGATAGATGATTCCCGCAGGGGCGGTTCAGCTTTTCAGCGTTACCGAGATGATTCTGGGGGCTTGCCCCTTTCCCGTGCGTTGGACGGGGGGATGCTTCCCCGCCTCAAGGAGCTTGTCCGACACGTGCCCCACCTCGGGGAGGGCTGCAAGGATATTAAGAAGCGGGACCCTTGTCTGCAAAGAGAGTTTCATCCTGATACCGCTTTCCATCGACCCCCCGAGCCCAAGTACCTTTATCTGAGGATACTTCTTCAAATGCCGGTGTACCTTGAGTACCTTATCGAAAGATAGAGGTGGTGAAATCACCAGCTCTACGGTATTGTCATAGAAGGCAAGTGCCTCTTCTTTCTTGGGTTCCTCAGCAGCCCGAGATGTCTTGACCTGGGGCTTTTCAGCCGCATCGCCGGACCGCGCGGCTAAGGTAGCCTTGAGCCTCTCTTCATCCTGCCTGATGGCTTTAGCCTCCTCCCCCGCCTTCCTTTTTGCCTCGGAGATGATTACGGAGGCCTCCCCCTTTGCCTTCGGCCTAGCGCGGTAAACTAGCTTCTCAGCTTCCTCCTGAGCCCTGCTGATAATCTCTCTTACCGCAACTGTGGCTTGCTCCTCGGCTAGCGCAACTATAGCGGCAGCCTCGTCGCGCGCCTTTTTCTCCGCCTCTGCCCTTATGGATTCGGCTTCCTGCTGAGCCGCAGGCAGGAGGACTTCCATCTGCTCCAACCTGGAAATAAGCTCGGCGTTCTGCTCCATCAGGCTGGCGATGAAGGCATGGGTGTCATCATCCAGGAGACTTGCAGCAGGCTCAGCCTCTGGTTCACCTCTTCTTTTCTTTGAGCGACCATTTAGTCCGAACATAGCGATTAACCCGAAAATATTATAGCTGCTTTTCGTATGAGAGTCTAATGGAATTAGTACTAAGCAGAGATGGGTATTTCGTCCCTAATCCAGAGGAGAGGAGATTTAGAGGTGCGACATGGAAAGGAGAAGAAACTAATGTGTGAATCCAAACGACGTATAGGTGGTTCGCGAACCGCCCCTGCTTTATGTGAATTTCTCAAATCTATCCTTCTTCGCCTTGCACACAGGGCAGATTTCAGGTGGCTCGTTTCTGGCACACAGATATCCGCATACCTTGCAGCGCCACACCGGCAGCGGGAGAGCG
>CAYHAX010000125.1:0-3320 GCA_964354695.1 uncultured Dehalococcoidia bacterium | reverse complement strand
CAGATATATAAGCCCGGGCTTCCGATAGAGCGGAGGCTGAGACTGTAGTGGAATCTGTGCGCATGTAGGTTATCAGCCCCACATGACCAGCCTTGCCCAGGGGCAAGCCTTCGTAAAGCTGCTGTGCGATAGCCATGGTCTGCTTGGCGCTGAATCTGAGCTTTCGCCACGCCTCCTGCTGCAGGGTGCTGGTGATGAACGGTGGCGCGGGCTGCCGGGCGCTCCTCTTCTCGCGCACAGCGGAAACGGCGTAGCCGGACTTTTTCAGCTCTTTCACCAGCTTGCTGGTTTGCTCCTCGTTTTTAAGCTCGATTTTATCGCCGCCGACCAATCCCACCAGCCCTGCCCTGAAGCTGGGCGACTTCTTGGCCTCTTTGGTAAGCTCGGCTTCGATAGACCAGTACTCCTGGGGGACGAAGCTCAGAATGTCTGACTCGCGGTCAACGATGAGCTTGAGGGCGACCGACTGCACCCTGCCGGCGGAAAGCCCCGGTCTGACCCGCTTCCAGAGCAGGGGGCTCAGCTTGTAGCCGACCAGCCTGTCCAAGATGCGCCGTGCCTGCTGGGCGTTCACCAGCTTGGAGTCTATGGCGCGGGGGTGTTTGAAGGCTTCTGTGATGGCTTCCTTGGTTATCTCGTGAAACACGACTCGCTTAAGCGGCATTTTGCTTAAACCTGCCGCATGAACCAGGTGCCAGGATATAGCCTCGCCCTCGCGGTCGGGGTCTGTGGCGAGGTAGACAGCTTCTGCCGCTTTCGCCCCTTGCTTTATCTCCTGAAGCACCTTTTTCTTACCCTTGGCGACTACATAGGTGGGGGTGAAATCGTTGTCAATATCTATGCCGAGCTCTTTCTCGGGGAGGTCGCGCACATGTCCCAGGGATGCTTTGACCGAGTAGTCCTTCCCCAGGAACTGGCTCAGGGTTTTGGCTTTGGCGGGTGATTCCACAATAACAAGATTCTTTGACATCTCTAATTTGCTCCTACCCTATAGCTGTTTCTAGCCTCGCGGGACAGGATGTAGTTCATCCCGCCCATCTGGCGTACTATACCTTTAAGCTCCATCATCGCCAGGGTGCTGGACACGGTGGCGATGGGGAGGCAGGAGCTGCGGCAGACCTTGTCGATATGGGTGGGCTCGTAGGAAAGGTGTTTCAGTATGAGGGATTCGGTCTCGTTCTGGGGGACCAGCTCTCTCATCTCGATCTGGCGGGGTATCATGGTCAGATTCAATTCCTCCAGGATGTTCTGGACACCGCTCACCAGCTTGGCTCCTTCCTTAATAAGGCGGTTGGTGCCGCGACTTGCGGGCGAGAGCACGCTGCCGGGCACTGCGAAGACCTCGCGGTTCTGCTCCAGTGCCTGGCTGGCTGTTATCATGGCGCCGCTGCCCTCTCCAGCCTCGGTGACCAGAACGCCCAGGCTTATTCCGGACATTATGCGATTGCGGCGGGGGAAGTGGTCAGCCTTGGGCTTGATACCCAGGGGGTACTCGCTCACCAGTGCACCGTGTTCCATTATGGACTGCGCCAGCTTCACGTTCTCTGGCGGATAGACTATGTCCAGCCCGCAGGCGAAGACGGCAATGGTGCGTCCTGCGGACTCCAGAGCGGTGCGGTGCGCAATGGTATCTATGCCGCGTGCCAGTCCGCTGACTATGGTGATGCGGTTGCGCACCAGGTCAGCGACCAGGTATTCGGTTACCTCTCGACCGTAGATTGTGGCTCCCCTGGTGCCGACCACGGTGATAGTCCACTCGTCTTCTGGGGTGATAGTCCCTCTGACGTAGAGCACCGGCGGGACATCGTAAATCTCCTTGAGCCGTGCAGGGAAGGCGGGGTCGTTCCAGGTGAGCGCCTTAATCTGGAATCGCTCCAGCTTTTCGAGTTCAGCGTCGGGCGAGATAGCCGGGCGTGCGGCTACTATAGCCTCTATGGTTTTAGCGTCCAGTCCTGCTGCCTTGAGCTCCGCAGCGGTAGCCTGCCAGGCTCGCTCGAAATCGCCGAAATAGGTCTCAAGTTGGGAGAATCTGACGCGCCCGATGCCTTGTATGCGATTGAATCCCACCCAATATTTGCTGTCTGACATCTCAGCTCCCTAATAGCCGAGAGATTGTAGCACATCCGGGGCGGGTAAGGCAATCAGTTTTTGCTGGGGGCGGACTGCTCGAAGGCGAGGCGCATTTTGCGGAAGAGCTCGGTTAGCTGCTCGACGCTCATGGATGCCATCTCCGGCGTCAGCGCCAGCACCATGGGGAATTGGGGGGAGCCCACGACCTGGGTCGGGGACTGCAGCTCTAACCCCTTGACCGCAGGCTCGGTCTGAGGTCTGGCATAGGGGTGGGGCTGAGCTTTCCCCCTCTTTCTTCCTCGGGGAGCCCCTGTTGGCGATTCTGGGGCTAACTCTATTTCAGCCATCCGGCACAGCTTGATGAGGAAGCGGGTGGCTTTGTTGGCCATCTCGGCTCCCAACCCGCCCTCGGTGACGAAGTAGTTGTAGATGCCCTCGCGGTTTATCTCGTTGGGTCTAATTTTGCGGAATATCCCTGAGTAGGCTTTGCGTACCAGCTCTTGAAGTGCCAAAGTATAGGTGGCGCCCTTGGTCTTCAGCAGGCGGCTGTTATCTGTGGGTCTGCCGTCATCATCTATCAAGTCCAGGAACCTCAGCGCGCCCACCACCTTGTACTCGTTGCCCGGGGCGATTTTGTTCAGGCGAAGGTAGTCGCTGTCTATGCGGGAGGGCGTAGTCCTCTTGAGCAGGTGCAACGCCTGGAGCATGCCCCGGGAAGGACCGTAGGGCGGTATAAGTCCGCGCCCCTCCAGCTCATAGTCTCTAACGGCAGCCATTTTCCCTCCCTGGACTCCATTTTTAGCGGACTGAACTGTCCAGTCCGACATTAGTATTATACCAAAAAACAGGCGGACTGTCAACAGTCCGTAATTACCCAGTCCATTTGGTCGTTATTAGCTACGAACTGGTCGTCTGGGAAGCTGGGGTTGGCGGGACTGTTTCCGGGGAAACGGTCTTCAGTCCGAGCCATTTTTGTGGTTTGGACAGTGACAAGACATTAAACAGGGGGTTAGTCCCGGCAATAAGACAGGTTAGTCCTGATATTAAATAACAGGACTGAGGCATTTCAGGCGGGGGGTCTTGACAGCTTACACGAAAACGTGTAAGCTCCCGACCATGAGTTCAGCTAAGGGAAGAAGGGTGCAGTGGGACAGCGGGGGCGTGAGGGCGCTGAGAAAACACCTCGGTTTGACCCAGCAGGGGCTCGCTGACGAAATGGGGACGCGGCAGCAGACCATCAGCGAGTGGGA
>CAYHAX010000124.1:0-21807 GCA_964354695.1 uncultured Dehalococcoidia bacterium | reverse complement strand
TCCAAGGTTACTTATGTGCAATTCAGGGGGGCTGGGATAAGCGATGCCACGGGGGCAAAGTTGAGGATGACTAACGTGAAGATTCAGGAGGCTAAAAAATTCATCACTCTGGTCAGGGAGCACACGAGAGGAAGCTGACGGCTTAAAGCCCGTCTGACAGGCGACCTCGGTTGCAGCCAGATTAGCATTTAGTAGAAGCAGAGACCCTATTATAAGATAGGAGGTTTGCACTGTTATGAAAATCACACTGAGCGTAATCAAGGCAGACATCGGTGGCTATGTTGGGCACTCCAGCTCCCATCCTGAGATACTGGCAGATGCCCAGAAGAATCTGGAGAAGGCGAAGAAATCGGGGTTGCTGGTTGATTTCCACGTCACCCGCTGCGGCGATGACCTCCAGCTCATCATGACCCACGAGCAGGGGGAGGAGAACAGGCGTATCCATAAGCTGGCATGGGATACCTTTGTCGCCGGCACCCAGCTCGCCAAGAAGCTGGGACTTTATGGCGCGGGGCAGGACCTGCTTGCTGATGCCTTCTCGGGCAACGTGAAGGGCATGGGTCCGGGTGTGGCGGAGATGGAGTTCGAGGAGCGCAAATCCGAGCCTGTGCTCATCTTCATGGCTGACAAGACCTCTGCAGGCGGTTGGAACATGTCGCTTTACAAGATGTTCGCCGACCCGTTCAACACCATCGGGCTGGTCATCGCCCCCAATATGCACAAGGGGTTCATTTTCGAGGTACACGATGTCATGAAGAGCATGAAGGTTACGTTCAAGACTCCCGAGGAAATCTATGACATGCTGGTGTTCATAGGCGCACCGGGACGCTATTGTGTGAAGGCGGTTTACAGCCGTGAGACTGGCGCTATCGCTGCCGTCTCCTCTACACAGAAGCTCGCCCTCATCGCAGGCAGGTATGTGGGCAAGGACGACCCTGTCTGCATCGTACGCTGCCAGGGGGAATTCCCCGCTGTGGGCGAGGTGCTCGAGCCGTTCGCTTTCCCCCACCTGGTGGAAGGCTGGATGCGCGGTTCACATCATGGGCCACTGATGCCGGTGTCCATCCCGCAGAGCAATCCCACGCGGTTCGATGGTCCTCCCAGGGTGGTTGCTGCGGGCTTCCAGCTAATCGGCGGCAAACTGGTGGGTCCCCGCGACATGTTTGATGACCCCAGCTACGATGAGGCGCGCCGCAAGGCTAACGAGGCTGGCGAGTACATGCGCCGCCACGGTCCGTTCGAGCCGCACCGTCTCCCTCTCGATGAGATGGAGTACACCACCATGCCCCATGTAATGAAGAAGCTGAAGGGAAGATTTAGGAAGATTGACTAAGCCAGCCAAGCTTCTGGTAGCGACCAATAACCGGGGCAAGTTGCGGGAGTACGCCGAGCTTCTCAAAGGGTTACCCTTTGAACTCACCACCCTCTCGGAGCAGGGGATAACTCAGGAGGTCGAGGAGACCGGCTCGAGCTTGGAGCAGAACGCAGTCAGCAAAGCTACTACATACGCCTCGCTGAGCGGGCTTACCACTCTGGCAGACGACTCGGGTCTGGAGGTAGATGCCCTGGGTGGTGAGCCAGGACCTCTGTCCCGTCGTTACGCAGGAGAGAACGTATCAGATAAGGAGCGGAACGATTACCTACTGGCGAAGCTCAAAGACGTTCCCCGGGAGAAGCGGACTGCGCGGTTTCGTGCGGTTATCGCTATCACCACGCCGGAGGGCAAGTTGAGCATCGGCGAGGGTGTTTGCGAGGGCATTATTGCCTTCGGCTCTAAGGGGGAAGGCGGCTTCGGCTACGACCCTATCTTCTATCTGCCGGAGCTGGATAAGCACATGGCGGAGCTCTCGCTGGAGGAGAAGAACAGGATAAGCCATAGGGCGAAAGCTGTAGAGAAAGCAAGCCTCATCTTGGAGCGACTGGCAAAGCAGTGAGGGTTGGTTTACAATAAATGTAGGAAGCACTAAGCACTAAATCCGAAATCCTAAACAAATCCAAAATAAAAATTTCAAACTGAAGACTATGAAACAGTTGAATTTGGAACATTAGATATTGTTTAGAATTTAGAAATTCGGATTTAGGATTTCCTGTTAATAGCTTAAAAGCGTTTGTAGACGCTCCGAGAAACGATTATGACTAAGCTTGCTGATTCTTATCAACGTCCTATAAATTATCTGCGGATATCGGTCACTGACCGCTGCAATCTCAGATGCGTATATTGCATGCCACCCGAGGGCATATCGCTGCTTGAGCACAGCGATATCCTGAGGTATGAGGAGATAACCCTGGTGGCTCAGGCGGCGGCGGATATGGGCATCACCAAGGTCAGGCTCACCGGAGGCGAGCCGCTGGTGCGCGCCAAAATCACCGACCTGGTGGCGATGCTGGCTACGATAAAGGGCATAGACGATATCTCGATGACCACCAACGGCATGCTTCTGGAGCGCTACGCTGAAGACCTCAAGAAAGCGGGGCTGCGTCGAGTCAATGTCAGCCTGGACTCGCTTCGCACCAAGAGGTTCCAGAAAATCACCCGTGTGGGCAAGCTCGAGGACGTGCTCAGGGGCATAGAGGCTGCAAAGAAAGCAGGGCTTAACCCGGTGAAGGTCAACATGGTGGTCATACGCGGTACGAACGACGAGGAGATTCTTCACTTCGCACTGCTTACAATAAGAGACGAATGGCACGTGAGGTTTATCGAGTTCATGCCCTTCATGGAAAAGGGTAAGAAGAACCGTTACCTCGTGCCTGTGGCGGAGATGATGGAGCGCATCGAGGCGCTGGGTAAGCTGGAGCCCTCACCGCCGAACGGCATTGGTCCTGCTAAATATTTCCATCTCCCCGGGGCGAAAGGCACCATAGGCTTTATCAGCCCGGTTACGGAGTGCTTCTGTGAAGCCTGCAACAGGCTGCGCCTGACTGCTGATGGCAAGCTGCGCCCCTGCCTTTTCTCGGATGAGGAGGTAGACCTGAGAACTCCGTTGCGCCAGGGTGCTAGCGTAGACGATATAAAGAGTTTGATTCAGCAGGCGGTGGCAGCCAAGCCCGAGAAGCACAAGCTGGTAGCGGGGGTTACCTGCGAACGGTTCATGTCGCAAATCGGGGGTTGATGTGATTCATATCTTTACGGATGGCGCATGTGCGGGCAACCCCGGACCCGGGGGCTGGGCGGCTATTATCGATGAAGAAGGAGAGAGGCGCGAGCTGAAGGGTCGCGAGGAGTCCACCACCAACAATCGCATGGAGATTCTGGCTGCAATTAAAGGGCTGGAGCAAACGCCTCCAGGCTCTCAGGTAACCATACACAGCGATAGCCAGTACCTGGTGCGCACTATGAGCGAGAACTGGAAGCGCAGGGCGAACAACGACCTCTGGCGCAGGTTGGACGCGTTGGTCGCGGAGCGGCATGTGTACTGGGACTGGGTTAAGGGGCATATCGGTCATTCTGAGAACGAGAGGGCGGACAGGTTAGCCAAGGAGATGGCTGGCTTGTGCGAGAAGGCTCCTGAGCCGACACATTTCGATGCCGAGGGCAAGGTGCGCATGGTGGACGTGTCTCGGAAGGCGGCAACCGAGCGCGTAGCCATAGCCAAGGGCACGGTGGCTATGAAGCCTGCCACGCTGAAGATGATAAAGCAGGGCGAGACGGCGAAGGGCGACGTGCTGGCTGTATCTCAGATGGCGGGCATCATGGCGGCGAAGCAGACCTCACACCTGATTCCTCTATGCCATCCTCTTCCTATCACCAGTGTATCTGTCGAGTTCAAGCTCCATGAAGAGAGCGCCCTAGTAGACATAACGGCAACCGTGAAGACCACGGCACAGACCGGTGTGGAGATGGAGGCGCTCACGGCGGTAGCGGTGGCCGCGCTTACCATCTACGACATGTGCAAGGCTGTGGACAGGGGCATGCGCATCGAGAGCATACGCCTTGCCCGCAAGAGCGGCGGCAAAAGCGGCGAGATCGTATTGGAATAGTGTAAACCGCAGAGGGCACGGAGCTTATCCGTCAATTTCAAATTTCAAATTGAAAAGTGCAAAGGTCTGGCTTGCTGTAGACATCGTTTGACAATTCTGTAGGGGCGCGGTCTCCGCGCACTAAGTCGGGGAGCCATGAAGAAGAGGCTTTATCGCAGCAGGGACGAGCGGATAGTCTGGGGCGTGTGCGGCGGCATCGCCAAGTACTTCGACGTTGACCCCACGCTTATCAGGCTGATTGCGGTGCTAACTCTGTTCCTCGGCTGTGCCGGTCTCTTGGTATACATAATACTGACAATCATCGTGCCTCTGGAGCCTCAAGAGACGCGATTACCTTCATGAGGTTGCGTCATTCGCTGCATGGTTGCGCGGCTCGTTTCGTCTTGCGTCCGACGGTTAAGGGAGCCCCAACCCTTGCACGAATGACGATTCGAGTTGCTCAACCGCAACCCCTCCACGTAACCAGAATTTCTTACCGCCAGATTATCGAGGGCTCGTTCCGTAGCGGGATGCGCTTGAACTTGTGCTTGGGGTAGCCCACCATCATGGCGCCGAAGCACCTGTGCCCCCCGGGCAGTCCCAGCGCGTTTATCATGGCGGGGAATGAGGTGGCTGCTGCCAGCAGATACCCCGCCCAGCATGCCCCCAGCCCCTGAGAATACGCTGCCAGCTCCAGATAGGTCAGCGCTATGGAGCAGTTCTCCTGAGCCATCGGCGTGTCTTTGGGCGCGTGAGCCACGATTATGTGGGGAGCGCCGCGGAGCACCCTGTCCTCACCTCGCTCCCAGCCATTCACGAAGAGGTCGAAGTGGAACAGCTCGATGACCCCGGGTGATTTTTTAATCAGCAGGTTCATCCACTCGATGACCAGCGCAGCCAGCCGCCTCACCTCCGTGCGGTCTTCGATAACCAGCCATTGCACAGGCTGGGAGTTGCTTCCCGAGGGCGCGTAGCGTGCCATGTCTATCAGCTTGGCTAGTATCTCGCCGGGCACGGGTTCATCCTTATAGGCGCGGATGGAGCGGCGCGACTTCAGGAAGTGCTCTACCTGCTCAGCAGTGGGGAGCAGCTCTTTATTCACCGGCGTGCAGTCCTCGGGCTTCATGGTCCTCAGGGCGATGGCTGCGAAGGGGCACACGGAGACGCAGTGTCCGCAGGTGATACAGCGTCCCACCTGGTCTTCTACCAGGGTGGGCAGCGCCTTGGGGTCTGCTTGCTCGATGATGCGCGACGGGCACTCCAGGACGCAGAAGCCGCAGCGAGTGCATTTGGCGTCGTCAACTGTAAGTATGCTCATGGTGACTCCTTCCGGGAGAAAATTCTAAACTCTAAATCCGAAACAAATTCAAAATACAAATATCAAAACCTAAATAGTTTGGCGCATTTGGTATTGTTCAGAGCTTAGAAATTAGGATTTAGGATTTCCGCTCAATCTTTCTTGTGCTTGGCTACGTTGTCTGTATATTCTCCCCACTCGCGCCCGATGCTGGCAACCCATTTCTGGCGGTAGCTTAATATAAAGTCCCAGGGGAAGTCGGCGTAGTGACCGTGGTCTTTGACGTACTCGATGTGCGGCTTGCCCCTGGCGTTGAAGGCGGAGTCGCGGGCGTCGTGTATGCCGTCGAACTCCACGGGGACGAAGCCCATCTTGCGGCAGGTGTCCAGGTCGTAAGCGGGGCTAGCGTGAACCCATCTGCCGTCTACGTATAGCTCGGCGTAGCCATGCTGGATGAGCAGGTTGTCGCCGCCTATCATGGCGCGGAACTTTTTGGACAGGAGATGGTCTCGGACATCGGCGTAACCGAGGCGGGCGGGGAGACCTGCGGCGCGCGCCAGTGCCACCAGGAGCAGCGCCTTATGCTGGCAGTAGCCGTAGCCTCTTTGCAGGATAACGCTGGCCTTGTAGTCGGCGGGCTGGAAGCCCTCCGCGTAAGGGTTGTGCCTGATGCCGTCTCTGACGAAATAGTAGATGGCGATAGCCTTCTCCCTGGGGGTATTCAGCCCCCTAATCAGCTCCGCGGTTTTGTTTTTAACTGACTCCGCCTCCCAGTCGATAACCTCAGTGGACCTCAAGTATTTATCCATAGCAGCGATGATATGTGGCTGGTGGGGTGGATGTCAAGGGTGGAGGGTAGCGGCGTTCGGGGGGCCAAGGGGGGTTGACTGAATGGACAGATATTGTTAAAATGATAATGCGTATGTATGTACATATGCTTATACGCCTGAATTTCGAGGAGACGACAACATGACTAGAAGAATGACTGTGGTGTTCCATGACGAGGACCTCTACACTGAGCTGAAGGTGGAAGCAGCCAGACGGCATAAACCTGCGAGCGATATAGTAGCTCAAGCGATAAAAGAGTGGTTAGAGAGCCATGAAGACGCTGAGCTACTGCCGGTGGTGGAGGCTGCGCAGACAGAGTGGCGGGAGAAGGGTGGGCGTCCCTGGGCTAAAGTGGAGAAAAATCTCGAGAGGGCGGTGAGCAGGCGGGAGAGGAAGGCTGGGCAGAGGTAGTGTACAGGATTGAGGTCTCACCTGCTGCTGACCGCGACTTGGAGAAGTTGGGGAAGCGGATACAGCGTCGCAGTTTCGAGCGGTTGCGGGATGCTATCAGAGGACTGGCGGATAATCCACGACCTCATAAGGTGAGGAAAATCGAGGGAGCTGAGAGTGCGTATAGGATTAGAGTTGGTGATTATAGGGTGGTGTATGAGATATATGACAAGGAAAAGCTGGTGCTTATAATCCAGGTGGTGAGGCGTAGCGAGGCTACTTACAGACAGATATAGTAAGTAGTAAGGTAGAGATGATAAGGAGAAGAATTTATGACCGAGAGAGCTTTTGCCACAGCCATTAACTGCATGGACGGCAGGGTGCAGGTGCCTGTGACGGAGTACCTGAGGAAGAAGTACAAGGTTAGCTATGTGGACATGGTCACGGAGCCGGGACCGAACGGGATACTGGCGGCAAACAAGGACCAGGCGATAATCGAATCTATCAAAAAGAGGGTAGGGATTTCCACAGGCAAGCATGGCTCGAAACACATTGCCATAGCGGGGCATCACGATTGCGCGGGGAACCCTGTGGATAAAGAGACGCACCTGGCGCACGTTCGCAGCGCGATGAAAGTGGTGAAGTCGTGGGGTTTTGATGCAGAGGTTATCGGGCTGTGGGTAGACGATAGGTGGAAGGTGAGCGAGGTTAAATAGACCTTCGGGCGCATAGTTCAAGTTGTAGGGACACGGCATGCCGTGTCCCTACTTCGTTATAGGCATATCTACCTAGTTTGCTCCTGCTTGCCGCAGTACAAATGCTTCGGGGTGTGTTTCGGGGAACAGGTGTTTTTTGAAGCTCTAAACAGGCATTCCGGCGGAAGTCAGGTTGACAAGGTTGTGGTAAGCTGAGAGTGGCTGAGGGGGAAGGCCCCGAGGTCAATGAAGGAAAGGAGGAAACGAAGATGACTTGGGAGATTGTAGTGGCGCTGGCTCTGGCGATACCGGTGATTCTCTTCCCCGCCGCTTATGTAGGATACCTGACCATCGGTGGCACGGTGGCAGCGGTCAGGGGCGAGAGAAGGGAGAAGGGCGGAGTGGCGGTTGGGCATGCTGGTGCGAAGTAAGTCGTGGAGGCGAGATTGAAGAAAGGGGGTAAATCGAGATAAATAGAACAAGTTCGAACACTGAAAGGTGAGCCTTGTCCGGGGGCTTCGAAAAGAAAAGGACAAGGCTCTTCTTTTTATGTTGAAACCTATGGCTCTGGGCGAGGGAACCTCGCCACTGCTCACTGGGCTCTCTTCCTTGCTATCTCAACCCCCTGTATCCCCCAGTCTTGGGGGAATTGGGGTCTGGGGGACACCCCCAGTCCCCCGGCGAAGGAGCTTCGCTCCTCTGCACTCCTGCTTGAGTAAATGTCATAACTTTTCAATATTGGGCTAACTCTGTTTTATGACTTTTCCATGCATATGTGTTATAAATAAGAAATAGGGCAGTAAAGGCGGGAGGTGAATGGAATGGCTATCGATCCTGTGTGCAAGATGAAGGTGGATGAGAAGAAGGCGGCGGCTATCTCCGACTACAAGGGGAAGAGGTATTTTTTCTGCGCCCCCGGCTGCAAGAAGGTGTTCGACCAGAATCCTGAGAAGTATCTCGGCGCTGAGAAGAAGTAAGGCAGTTTCGAAGGCACTGCGGGAGGTGGGTTATGTGGTACTGGCCTGAGGGCATGGGCTAGGGGTGGATGGTGTTCGGCGGCTTGTGGATGCTGGTGTTCTGGATGGTGGTCATTTTGCTGGTGGTGTGGGGCATCAAGAAGGTTACGGAGCGCGGCGGCTCTGCCTCAAAACCACCTGAGAAACGCGACCCGCTGGACATAGCCAAGGAACGCTATGCTAAAGGGGATATCTCCAGGGAGCAGTTCGAGCAGATTAGGAAGGACCTCCACGGCTCATAGCTCCGATTTCAAGAGGGAAGCCAGGGAAAATTGACAAACTGGCGTTTATTGCGTAGAGTACTTGCAAAATTCAGGGGAACGTGAGGTTCTCTTTGTAGAATCATGGCGACAACATTTATACTTCTGGTCCTGATTGGCTACTTTCTAGGTAGCATTCCCTCTTCCTATCTCTCTATGCGCTTCTTCACCGGCAAGGACATTCGCACGATGGGCACGGGAAATACTACGGTGACCGCAGTGCTGATGTATGGCGGGAAACGCCCCGCACTGATAGCCTTCGTGGGCGAGATAAGTAAAGCTATCATCTGTATCCTGATAGCTCATTTCTGGGTGGGTGAGTCGTGGGCAAGTCTGGTCCTTCTGGTAGCGGCGGTCTTCGGCTGCAATTGGAGCATCTGGTTGAAGGGGGGTGGTGGTCAGGGTTTGACCATAGGGATATCTGGGCTTGTGTTCCTCAACGTCCTGGCTGTGCTCATCATGGCAGCCTTCTATCTACTGCCGATGCTGATTACCAAACGGCATGTGCTGAGCAACAGGCTCTTCCGCATATCCGTCCCTGTCGTGCTGTTGATATGGTACGGGTTCTGGGAGTGGGCCCTTGCTGGATTCCTTATCGTGTTGCCATCTTTGGTCAAGGATCTGGCAGTGGGCGATGACGTAATGCGGGCTAGAAAAGCGGATGGTGTGGGACATAACGGCGTCGGGGCTTAATAGATGCTTTACCAGCAGATAATCGCCTTCGTACTGCTGATCCTCTTTATCAATCTGCTGCTCAACTTACGCTCTCTGAACAAAGCCAGAGGAAACAACAAACCGCCTGAGCCTGTACCTCTTATCTCTGTGCTCATACCGGCAAGGAACGAAGAGGCGAACATCGGGGCTTGCCTTGATTCCTTGCGAAAACAGGACTACCCTTATTTCGAGATACTGGTGCTCGACGATTCATCCACTGACGGCACAGCGGAGGTCGTAGCTCGACTTGCTTCCGAAGACCAGCGTGTGAAGCTGTTGAAAGGGCAGCCCCTGCCTCCGGGGTGGGCAGGCAAGCCTTTCGCCTGCCATCAGCTTGCTCAGGAGGCTAGAGGCTCCTGGCTGCTGTTCACCGACGCGGATACGTTGCATGCCCCTTCGGTGCTGCGCAGTGTGCTGGGAGTCGCCCTGGAATCAGATGCTGCGCTTATATCCGGCTTCCCCTACCAGCGCACCACTTCGATCTGGCAGAAGATGGCTATTCCCATTCTGTTCTACTTCATGCTGCTCAGCTGGATGCCGTTCTGGTGGATGCAGCGCTCGAGGCGCACCCTGCCCTCAGTTGCCATCGGGCAGTTCCTGTTTTTCTCGGCGCGGGAATATCGCGCCATCGGGGGGCACGAGGCTGTGAAGTCGCGCATACTGGAGGATGTCTGGCTGGGCATGGAGATGGCGCGTCATCGCTATAAACAGGTGACTCTCGACCTGTCCAAGCTTGTTTCCTGTCAGATGTATACAGGATTCGGTCCCATGTGGGATGGCATCACCAGATGGCTCTACATGATATCCTCGGTATCCGCGCTGGCGTTTCTGGTGATTATGGCTACGGTGCTGCTGCTGTTCTTGGCGCCCTTCCTGTGGCTGATTTACGGATTGTTGCTGGCGCAGCCTGCCTTAGCCTGGCAGGTGCTGGTGATACTACAGGTTGCTATTGTGTTCCTGTCGCGCTTTTTTGCTGGTCGTCGCTTCTCCCAATCCAAAACATCTATTATCCTGCATCCTGTGGGTGTTGTCTTCCTGCTGCTCGTGGGCTTCTATGCCACATACCAGCATTTGAGGGGTGGCGGGGTTAAATGGAAGGGCAGGGTGTACGAAGCCGAGTCTCACGTAAACTAGGGGATACGGCTTCAGCCCGCAGCCAGCTTTATCTGACCCCAGAGCCCGATTCTATCTCCCTTTATGATGGCAACACCTTTCAGGTTCTTCACATCTTGAGCGAACTTGAGCGCGCCGGGGATATCTTCAGCAGTTTTTACCATGTTGCCTATGGCGGTGGCTGCGGCGTCTGCCAAGGAGGTTGAAGGCGAGAAGACGATGACGGCATCTGCATATCCGAAGCTTAAGGAGTGTCCCACGGTGCCCGAAGAGGTGCAAACGCCCAGGGGGGTCTCTTCGGGCTGTATGGAGAAGGCAATCTTCCTGGTAAATGTAGATTCACCGGCGTAGACGCCGACCAATCTCTCCTTCGCGGTCTTCAGGAAGATATCCCCGCCGTTCTCCACGATGACCTCATCGGAGAGGGGGAGCAGCTCCTTGCCCACCCTCTCGGCGATGGCGCCGGCTACCGCCGCCATGGGTCCCACGCCCACCCTTGCGGCAGCCTCAGCCATCTCCTTTACGATGGGAGGGGCATCTCTCTCGACCTCAAGCGGTTTGAGGGTGGTCAGGAAGACGGGGTGTGATTCTATATAGCGCTCGATGTCGGCGCGGTATCGTGTGACTGCATCCAGCGCCTCGGCTGTGAGGTCGCGCCTGGCTCTGATGTGGAGGTCGGTTTCCTTGACTACCACGGAGAAGGAGACAAGGTCTGCATCCTTTACCCAGTCGCGGTAGGTTCTCGGCTCGTACATTACTAGAGACGGACTTCCATAGCCCTCACAGGGCATGGCTTGATGCAGAGCCCGCAGGCTATACACTTAGTTTCCAGGAAATCTACCTGTCTGGTCAGAGGGTTAACGACCAAGGCATTCACGGGGCACATGGTGATGCAGGCACCGCAGTGGGTGCATCTGTCCTCTTTGCGGGACACGTCCTTTACCAGCGCCTGTACTTCTACTCCGGCATCAGAGATGAAGCGAATCGCATCGTCGTAGCTCTTCTTTTTGCCGCTCAACTCCAGCACCATGATGCCTTCCTCGTTGGGTGTGACCGAGGCTTTCAGGATATTGAACTGCAGGTCATAGTCCTTGACCAGACGGTACAGTATCGGCTGGTCGACAAGCCGGGGCGGGAATCTCAATACTATCTTTCTTGCGATATTCACGGCGAAGCTCCTCCCGCTCAGTTTAGTTATTCGACGGGGCGCTCATTCAATGGCTTGAGGGTTATCCCCGACTCCACGCCGGGCAGCGGAGCCACAGGCTGGGTGAGCAGGAATTCCCCCTTCTTAATCCAGTCCTTGAGTATGTTGGCTATCTCCACTGCCCTGGAATAGCTGGAAAGGGAGGCAGTGGGGACCTCTTTATCCTGGACAGTAATCTTGCTGCTCTTGAGTTGGGCGTAGCTCATCTCTCCCAGGACGTCCGGTTTCCTCTGGGGGTAAGTGTCGCTGTAATCCACGATGGGCGCGAAGATTTCGTCGTCCTTGACTGTGGTGTAAAGCAGTATCTCTTCGTTAAGGATGGGTATGGGCACGCCTATGCCCACGGTCAGGGTGGCGCCGTAGCCGATGAAGCTTGTGCCCACCAGCCAGCGCGGCTTCATCTGTTTCAGGTCGCCTATCACCGCCAGCGTGCCTGACCCTCGTTTGGGCACGCCCTTCTCTGTGCGCAGCACGTTAGGGTTGTGCTGTGTGCCCTGCCAGGCAACGTAGCCGATGCCGCCACCCAGGAATATCTTCGTGCCGATGCCTATGGTTTTGTAATGCGGGTCGTTGAGCAGAGGTGAGAGCTGACCCGAGGTGGAGTAGGTGGCGTTGCCCAGGTGCGGCTTGAGCACGCCCATGTATGTATAGATTGTCTTATCCCCAAGGTTAACCGCAATGTTGTAGTTCTGATAGGCGTTCCTGATATTGAACAGTACCGCCTCGTTGATGGTCTTCAGATTTATCAAGGTCTCGATTTTTTTCCTGGGGTAGCAATCGGTACCGTAGGCGGTGGCTACCAGCCTGACGTCTTTGCCGGCTACCAGCTCCTCGATTACATGTCCGCCGCCGTAGTTGAAGTCGCCGGGGTGAATCTTGTTTCTGGGGTCGTCATCCGGCATGGCGGTTGCGCCCAGGAAGATGTCCACTGCAGCCAGTCCTGTATAGGCAGGCACATCGTTCAGCAGGGCCGTGCCTCCGCCTATCTTTATGCGCGGCTTGGAGTGCCCCAAGTTGAAATAAGTGCCCGAAGAGCACATGGGACCGAAGGTGCCTGTAGTTACGACATCTACCTCCTGGGCTGCCCTGGCAACGCCCTTCTTCTTTGCGATGTCTATGACCTCTTCGGCTGTCACCACCACAGCCTGTCCCTTGGCGATTTTCTCATTGATTTCAGCGATAGTTTTCGTCATGCTCAAGCTCCGCAATCGTAAAATTTGAAATATTTTGAGTTTATGTATATTGCGCCAAATCGGTGAAGTTGTCAACCCTCAGGGGGAAGCTCTAAATTCGAAATCCTAAAACCTAAACAATATCAAATACTCGAAACCCGAATATTAAAAGATTCTCCACTTAGGATTTTTCATTGATTGATAGCGTGTGTGTTCGGTGTTATATTATATCTCGATTGTAGAGAGACAATTCAGAGAAGTAAAGACGAGTGAAGAGATACGCGTTTAGGGTGTTGCTGGTTCTGGCGCTGGTGGCAACGGCAGGCGGTGTGCTGGCGGGGTGTGGCGGTCCTGGTCCCGAGGCAACGGTGCGGGCAGCATTTGAGGCTATGGAGAACAAGGACGCTGAGGAGCTGGGCAGCTATTTCACGGAGGATGTAAAAGATGAGGTCGCAGCCTGGGCGGAGATAATCTTCGACATCGCTGACATCGATATAAGCAACCTGGAGACAGAGGTGACTTCTCAGACCGATGATGAGGCTACGGTAGGAGTTGAGTACGATTATGAGCTTACGGTGTTCGGGCAAACCAACGAGGACCACCAGAGTCAGGATGTAGACCTGGTTAAAGAAGATGGCAAGTGGCTTATCGGCACATCGTTTGATTTCGGATGGGAGTAGCGGCAATCTCACACCGTTTCATGAGGGCGCTTGACAGGTGGGTTATGATTTGCACAGGATAATCTCAGCAAAACGGCTTGCCGCAGAGTTGCCAGAGCCCGAAAGAGGGGGTGTGGTTCGATGCCCAGAAGTCTTATCGTTTACTTCTCGCCGACTGCCACCACTGCCCGGGTGGCTGAAGCCATCGCCGCAGGGCTGCGCAGCGCTGAATACCAGGTCGACTTGTGCAATATGAAGGAGCAGAGAGCGCCCGACCCCGGCGGTTATGACCTGCTTGGCATCGGCTCCCCTGTGTATTTTTACCGACCGCCGTTCCATTTTAGGGACTATCTGAACGGGTTGCCTCAACTTAATGGGCTTCCTGCATTCACCTTCGTGTTGCACGGCACCTACCGGGGCGATACCGGTACTGTCATTCGGCAGATGTTGGCTGGCAAAGGGGCAAAGGAGGTAGGGTACTTTCACTGCCGCGGCGCCGACTACTTCCAGGGCTATCTGAAGCAGGGGTATCTCTTTTCTCCAGGGCATCTCACAGCGGAGGAACTCTACCAGGCAAAGGCGTTTGGAGGAGAGGTTGCTGCTCATATTGCTGGTAAGCAGTATGCTAAACTTCCGAATGACCCACCGCCCCGAGTTGTGTATCGCCTGGAGCGGTTTCTGTCGAATCGCTGGCTGGCTAGGCATGTTTACCGCAGGCTGTTCACGGTGGACAAAAAGAAGTGCACCATCTGTGGCGTATGCTTCTCGATGTGCCCTACTGCCAACATAACCGAGGGCAAAGGCAAATATCCCAGATGGGGACGCAATTGCCTGCTGTGTTTAACCTGCCAGTTTAAGTGTCCCGAGGATGCCATAGGTTCACCGATGGATTGGCTTATGTTTCGCCCATTTCTTATTTACAATGTGCGCAATGCGTCCCGAGACCCATCGTTGGACCACGCGCGGGTGACACAAAGCAAAGGCTACACCAGACTGGTTTAGAAGGGAGGTCTCCTATGGCGAAGACAAAGGGCGGCAAGGTTGCTCAGATTGTCCTGGTTGTCATCGCGGTTATCATTGTGGTTGTGCTGGTGGGCGGCTATATCTTCTATCGCGATTTGACCAGGGGTCCTCTGCCTCAACATGACGGAGAACTCCAGATTGCAGGTCTAAACGACAGGGTTGAGATACTGCGCGATGAGTGGGGCGTGCCTCATATCTACGCCAGCAACATTCATGACCTGTTCTTCGCTCAGGGATACACCCAGGCTCAGGACCGCTGGTGGCAGATGGAACTATGGCGGCATGTGGGAAGCGGGAGAATCGGAGAGCTGACGGGTAAAAACGACGATGCGCTCGAGGCGGACATCCTGATTCGAACCCTGGGGTGGCGTCAAGTGGCTGAGCGGGAAGTCGAGCTTCTAGACAGCGAGACTAGGACCAGCCTGGATAACTTTGCCGATGGGGTCAACGCCTACATTACGAGCCGCAATTCTGGAGACCTGGCTTTAGAGTACGGTGTGCTGAGACTGGTGGGGAAAAGCATAGAAATCGAGCCCTGGACACCTGTGGACACGCTGGTATGGGCAAAGGTGATGTCCTGGGATTTGGGCCCTGCCAGCAATAGCGAGGAAGCACGCGCAAAGCTCTACGAAATATTTGGGCAGGAGATGACAGACCAGTGGCTGACGCCTCCCTGGCCCTACGGCGAAAGGCCCACCATTATTCAGCCTGAGGACCTGCAGGCAACAGGCTTTGCTATGAGCGCCGGAGCTGGCAATGAAGCAGGGCTTGTTGACGGAAGTGCCTTTGCCAGCGGCAAAGCCCTGCCAGATGTTAATTTCGTTTTCGGCAAAAACAGGGGCATCGGAAGCAACAACTGGGTGGTCAGTGGCAATCTGACGGAGAGCGGCATGCCGCTGCTAGCCAATGACCCGCATCTCGGCATTCAGATGCCCTCTATCTGGTACGAGATTGGCTTGCACTGTAAGTCTGCCAGCGGGCAAAGCCTCTTTGAGGTGACTGGGTTTACGTTTGCCCCCATGCCGGGGGTGGTCATCGGTCACAACAGCTCTATCGCGTGGGGGGTAACCAACAACGGACCCGATGTGTTCGACCTGTATAAGATTCGGGTGAACCCCGCCAATCAGTTTCAATACGAATGGAACGGCTCATGGCGCGATATGACCGTTCGCCAGGAAGTAATCCGCTTCGCAGGCAGCGACGAGACAATCACGATAGAGGTCAGGGAAACGCACCAGGGACCGATAATCAACGATAACAAGCTGGACGAAGAAACCGGCGAGCTCAATGGTATCAACAGTGAAGACCCGATGGCGCTGCGCTGGACGGCTCTGGAGCCATGCACGCTCGCCCAGGCGGTTCTGGCTCTCGACAGGGCGAGTGACTGGGAGGGGTTCCGCAGTGCTCTTCGGTACTGGGACGTTCCCTCGCAGAATTTCGTCTATGCAGATATAAACGGCAACATAGGATATCAGATGCCGGGTCGCATCCCCATCCGCGTTGAAAACCACAGCGGTCTTATCCCGGTTCCGGGCTGGACGGGCGAGTTCGAATGGCAGGGCTACATTCCCTTCGATAACCTGCCCAGGGTCTTGAATCCAGAGCAGGGATATATAGTGACTGCCAACCAGGCTGTGGTGCCGCCTGGGTACTATGAGGAGCTGGCGCAGGAGCTGGGTGAAGGGCGAAATTATGTGTTCAGCCGTGAGTGGGACTACGGCTATCGTGCTCAACGAATTACGGACATGCTGAACGAGACCCCAAAACACAGCATCGAAAGCTTCCAGGACATTCAGGGCGACAATAAATCGCTCAGCGCTGAGGAATTGATGCCTTGCCTTGCCGACCTCTATATTGATGACTCTGAGCTTGCAGATGCACGCGACTGGCTGCTGGAATGGGACTTCCGGTTCGATATGGAGAGCCCGCAGGCAGTCCTTTATTCCCACTTCTGGGCGAGATTGATAGATAATCTGTTCAATGACCAACTGCTTAGCCAGGAACTTGATGAGGATATCAAGGTCTACGGCACCGACACCGACATGCGGGCTATCTATCTGCTGATGGCGGAGCCCGACAATGCTTGGTGGGATGATGTGGCAACGGATAACGTTATTGAGACGCGAGACGATATTCTGCTGAAGTCGTTCCGCGAGGGTTACGATAAGGCTGTGGCGGAGCTTGGCAAGGATAGGAATAAGTGGAAGTGGGGCGATGTGCATACCGCCACCTTCGTCAGCATACCGCTGGGCGAGAGCGGCACAGGATTCATTGAAGGTATGGTTAATAGAGGTCCCTTCGCTGTCGCCGGAAGCTCGGGCACTGTGAACAATACGGCATGGGTAGCAGAGGAGGAAGGGGAGGGCTTCGCGGTAGATTGGCTGCCCTCGATGCGCATGATAGTTGACTTCTCCGACCTCAGTAAGAGCGTCGCTGTGCACACTACCGGGCAGAGCGGTCATCCCTATAGCCCGCACTACAGCGACATGATTGACCTGTGGCTCAACATAGAATACCACCCCATGCTGTGGTCGCGAGCGCAGGTCGAGGCATCGGCTGTGGCTACGCTTATCTTGAATCCGAGCCAGCAATAGCACAAATGTATTGCTGCCTGAGTTGAAGCTATGTTGAAGGCTGTGCTTTTCGATCTCGATAACACGTTGATTCGGTTCGATGAGCTTACGTTCTTCGAGAACTATGTCCCCAAAATATCGAGGGTGTTCTCGGATATCATGCCACCCGATGTGTTGCTCGAAAGGCTGCTGCTTTCAACGAAGGACCTGATGAGGAACAACGGGGAGATATCCAACGCAGAGCACTTCATGAATTCCTTCGCCAGGGGGTATGAGCAGCACAGAGACGAGATGTGGGGGCGTTTCCTCAGGTTCTATGAGACTGAGGAATTCGACCGGTTCCAGTATCTGGTAACGGCGATGCCCGGGGCGCGCGATGTTTTCTCGAGATTGCAACAAGCTGGTGTGAAGCTTGTTATAGCCTCAAATCCGATATGGCCCCAGATGGTTCAGAGGAAGCGGCTGTCCTGGGCGGGGCTGGGCGATTTCCGTTTTGACCTGGTAACGGACATCGAGAACATGTCGTACTGCAAGCCGCGCCTCGAGTATTATCAGCAGGTCTGCGGGATGATAAAGGAGAAGCCCGAATCCTGCCTCATGGTGGGCAATGACCCTGTCAACGACCTGGTCGTGGCTAAGATAGCTATGAAGACTTATCTAATAGTAGATCACGAGGGAGTCAGCTCTGCCCTTGAACTGAGTAGGAGCATACGCGATGACAGCGCGATGGAGATACCCGAGCCAGACTTCAAGGGGACGCTGTCAGGCGTGCTCGACGCCGTGGAGTCCTTGCTCAGGTGATTATTTATCTTGCCCACTCTTTGTAGCCTTACGCACGAGCAGGGACAAGGAGGTCTTGCAGATTCGCAACGGGTGGGCCTTCGTAGCTTACTCTACCATCATTCAGCACTAAGACTTTGTCGGCGAAGTCTGTAACCAGGTCCAGGTCGTGGGTAGTCAGCAGGATGCCTTTGCCTTCCGATGCAAGCTCCTTTAATAGCTTGAAGAAAGACTGTTTCGCAAATACGTCAAGCCCATCTAGTGTCTCGTCAAGCAGCAAGAATCTTTTCTCTTGCACCAGAGCAAAAGCCAGCCAAGCCCGCTTCTGTTCCCCTCCTGAAAGCTCTTCTACCCGCCGTTTCGACAGTTGCTCTACATGGCAGCGGGCCAGACATACTTGAACAGCTTCGCGGTCTCGGTCGCTCAATCGCCACCAGAGCGCTCTATACGGGGGAAAACGTCCCAGGGCTACCAGTTCAAAGACTGTGAAGTTGGGAGGCGGTTGAATGCCCTGCGGAATGACTGAGAAATATCGAGCTATATCTTTTGGGGAGAGCGCGGAGGCATCGGTGCCGTCGATAAGGAATGTGCCTGAGGCGGGGCTCAGCTCTCCTGAAAGGGCGCGCAATAGCGTTGTCTTGCCCGCACCGTTGGCTCCCACTAGGCATGTTAAAGCTTCATCTGAGATGACGGTTGTCACGTTGCTCAGAATGGTTCTATTGTGGCTGACGAATGATAGTGACTCCAAACTCAAAATCACAGCACTCGCCTCGCTACATAAATCATCAAAGGAGCTCCCAGCAGAGCGGTGACCAGACCTACCGGTATCTCGGAGGGCATGAAGAGCAGGCGCGCTGCCTGGTCAGCATAGAGCGTGACGGCTGCGCCGAGCGGGATGGAGACAATGAAGATTGCTCTGGTGTCATGTCCTATGAGCAGCCGTGCCAGGTGAGGCACCAGCAAGCCAACGAAGCCAACGAGTCCTGCCACCGCTACAGCCGCGCCACCAAGTATGCCAGACGACGCGATGGCGATGACACGTGTTCTATTCGGCTCTGCTCCTAGATTGACAGCCACCCGGTCTCCCAAGGCCAGCACATTCAGGTTGCCTAGTACGGGTAAAGCAAGCAAAATCCCGATTCCGAAGAAGGGAAGTGCGGGGAGAACATCCTGCCATCCTAAGTTGACGAAGCTGCCTCCAATAAAGTTCAAAGATTGCTGGCTGAAGACTCTTGCCCCTGCCAGAATCCCGGTCGCTGCGGCGGCAGCCAGCGCAGAGATGGAAACACCGATGAGAGCAAGACGTGCGGGCGACAGCCCCTGCCTGGAAGCAAAAAAAGCTATGGCACCTGCCCCGACCAGGGATACCAGAACCGATAGCCCGAACAATCCCCATGTCCCTATAGAGAGCAAGCCTGCCATCGCCAACGCCTGTACAACAGCAGCCCCTCCTCCCAGTCCGAATAACTGCGGGTCGCCGAGGGGGTTCCGGGTCGAACTCTGGAGCAGGCAGCCTGCCCCGCCGAGGCAGGCACCTACCAACAGGGCTGCTGCCACCCGGGGCATGCGCAAATCCCACACCAGTACGTGAGCTGTGGTGTCGCCTCGCAGCAGGATGGCTGATATTAGGCGATGTGCTTCCAGCTTGACGGGACCCAGGGCGACACCTATAAGCACGCCCAGCACCAGTATGAGGATAAGCACCCCCATGACCAAGAGGACTCGCCTCAAGGAGCGACCTCATTTACAAGGCGAAGCAACTCCTCGACCGCATCAGCGATCCTTGGCCCCTGTGCCTGTAGGAACAACATAGGGTCCAACTCCACGACTTTTCCGGCTTTTACCGCAGCCATCTGGTTGAAGCCAGGGGTTTGCGGCAGTACTGCTGACAGACGTGGGGCTGGCGGAGGCGCGGGGGTGATGGTGAAGACCACATCAGGGTTACTGGTGAGAGCCTTTTCGGCAGTGAATAGAGCGAAGCCGGGGTACGTACCGGAGTCGGGCAGGCCGCTCGCCGGATTGCCCAGCCCGAGCAAAGCTGCCACGGTCCCGGGATAAGATTCAGGCTTGGCAGCATAGATATTGCGCTGTGCGTCGGAAATAAGGATGAGCACAGTTTTGCCGGCGGTGGAGTTGCCCTGAGCGGCCTCAATCCTCTCCTGGATGTCAGTAATGGCCTGGGCTGCCGCCTCATTCTTGTCAATAACTTTCCCCACCAGAGTCAGCCCCTCAACGATATCGTTTAAGGAGGCGGCGCGTACAGCTATTACGGGCACCCCGATTTTTTCGAGGGAGCTCATGACACTTGCATGGGTCAAAGCTTCAACGAGTATCAAATCGGGGTTCAAAGATGCCACTGCCTCTGTACTAAGGTTGTATGCGCTGCCAACAGTCGGCAGGGTCAGAACCTCTGGAGGGTATTTGGAGCTCGAATCCCGCCCCACAGCCGTGCCGCCTGCGCGGTACAGCGTCTCGATGGCGGTGGGACTTGTGGTCACAATTCGGACAGGTTTCTCAGTTATCTGCACGGAACGCCCCAGGGCATCCGTCACGGTGAGCGGATAGGTGCTGCCTGAAGGCGTGGGGGTTGCAGTGGGGGCAGAAGAGCAGGCTGCAGAGATTAAGAGGGCTGACAGCAGGAAGAGGTACAGGAGTATAGTGATTCCGTTCTTCATATCGGTCCTCCAACTAAAATGATTTGAGTATAGAGACCTTTGGCACCTTGCCACCGCACCTTAAGGCACAAAGGCAAGCCCATTGGTTACCCAGACCGAAGACGGCGTGCGCTCCGCTTAGTTAGAGATAGTGCGGGCGGGTAGATGAACGCCGCTTGCCTTCTGGTACCGTGAAATCAGAGCGAGCAGCACGGCATCACTTAGCGCAGCCATATCCCGCAGCAGTCCCAATGTTTCATCGCGGGATACATCCGCTGGGAGCAGGGCTTGTACTATCCCCACGAACCTGTTACGGTGAGACAAGAAGAACTCTACAGCTTCGGTGAGCGTGTAGCCCAGTTTCTGATTCTCTACAGCGTAATCGCTGCCGATAAAACGCGCCTCCTCCAGTAGTGCGGGACGCCTCCTCCGGTCTTTATGGTAGCGAATGGCAACCTCTGCCAGGCGACGACCTAGCACGCGCAGATGGTCTCGGGAGTCCTCATCCATTGAATTAAGGCTGAATCGAGTCACCTTGCGATCCCTTAGGTGCCGCCGGAACCCTTGCACAGCGCGGTCTGCCAGGTCTTGCGGTTGTGCAGGGCTGCTCTGCCTATGGAGAAGGTGTAACAGGTCCTCTTTAACAAAGCGACGGTGTCCACCCGCTGTTCTGAAAACGCGTACAAGCCCTTTGTCAGCCCAGAGTCGGAGGGTTACCTGGTTGACTCCCACCAGTTTCGAGGCCTCGCCCAGCGGAAGCCATTGATGCTCGGATGCTGAAACTTGCTCTGACATCTCCGAAAAATCTACAAAAATCTCTATTTTCTCTACTATTTTCGGCAATTTTAAAGATTACTATGCCCGGGGAAAGAAGTCAAGCCCTTTTTCACGAGTTCGTTTATCAATCCTTTTTCAACCCCCTGTGCCCCCCAACCCCCCCGACATCCGCCTGAGGCGGACGCCCCTCTGTACACCACAGTTAGTAAACGACCTCTATTATTCGGTGTTGTCAGTAAGAGCTTCTAAGTGATTTTTTCAGCGTTTTATATCTCCTCCGTAGTAGTTAGATAAATAACGTAACCTATCGCTATACTTAGAAGAAAAATAGTGTGCCGAGAACGGGTAATCCAATCCCAAAAGTCTTTATATTCTTCTGATGGATTATTTTTATGTACCCTCATCTTTCCTATTCCTCAAATTATTGTCGTGGCAAATTGCAGGTTTGATAATATAAAAGTCCTCTTAATTTCACCTTCATTAGGTGGAAGGTCATTGTTTTTAGCTATATGTCAGCCTCCAATGTTTATCATTATAGGTTTAGTCCAAAGTTTCACAATCTCTTCAATAGTCCAAATGGGGGCACATATTCCGGCTGCCATTGCAGGTGTTCTTGTCCATACATCTCAACTAGCTGGGCGTAATCTATTTCACGGCCAAAAGCGTGCTCTACCAGAATTGTAAGTACGTTG
>CAYHAX010000123.1:0-16043 GCA_964354695.1 uncultured Dehalococcoidia bacterium | reverse complement strand
TTCTTGCCCACCATGCCCGGAATCATCAAAGCGCGCCCCATGCAGACCGCTTTGCAGAACGGAGCACCCAGAGCCAGGGCTTTGAATACGCCGTCCTCACTGCTGAACCCGCCAGCGAAGGCTATATCGGGTGGGCGCTCGCCTTTATCAGACAGCCTCTGGCAGAACTCATAAGCCGCAGCATGGAGATAGAGGCTGGGTATACCCCACTCCTCCATCATGCGCCAGGGGCTCATGCCCGTGCCACCTGAGGCACCATCTATAGTGAGCAGGTCTATCTTAGCTTTGGAACCCCACTTGATAGCCATAGCCAGCTCACGCAAACCATAGGCGCCTGTCTTCAGAGTGATGCGCTTGAAGCCGAGATTCCTTAACCTCTTTACCTCTTTGTAGAAACCATCCTCATCTATGAAACCCAGTCGGCTGTGGCGCTCGAACTCCTTTATAGCGCCATCCTTGAAGGCAGCCTGGACAACAGGGTGCGACGGGTCAGGGGTTATGATATATCCCCGTTTCTGGAGTTCCAGAGCTCGTTCCAGGCCATTGACCTTTATCTCACCGCCGATGCACTTCGCGCCCTGCCCCCACTTCAACTCGATAGTGTCGAGTCCGTGCTTCTTGCTCACATACTCGGCAACGCCCAGCCGGGTATCTTCAACGTTCATCTGAACCAGGATTTCGCCATAACCCTGATGGTAGCGCTTGTATATCTCGATGCGGCGGTCCATATCAGGCGAAGAAGCAATCTTGCCTTTAGAGTCAAGCTCCAGCTTAGGGTCGATGCCACAAACGTTCTCGCCGCAGACCAGCGTGACTCCGCTGAGAGCTGCACCCACAGCGAAGTGCTCCCAGTTCTTGCGGGCTATCTCGGTGGAGCCCAGAGCGCCAGTGAAGATGGGAACCTTCATCTTCACCTTCTTGGTCCAGCCATACTCTGTCTCGGTGTTCACGGCTGGGAAGATAGCTGTGTCGGGATCGCCCTTAACACCTTTGGGCAGTCCCCTGGCTCCCAGAGCATAGCCCTGGATATTCAGGTGTGAGTAGTCCACAGGGTAGTCTTTGTCGCAGCCGGCTGTTATGCTTCCGAACGGACCTGGATATATCAGCTCCCTGCCGCGGAAGGTCGCTTTGAAGACTTCGCAGTTGCCCCGACAGCCATCGATACAACGTGTGCACAAGCCACTGCTGGGCACTACATCGCGGGAACGATTGGCACTTCTGGTCGCTTCATTTGCATTTGGTCGTCTCAGGTTCATTTCTAGCACTCCTTGATATATTGATTTTGGTTTACGAAATATTGCTCAATATTTCAATAGGTTTTCTAAAGTCTGACCGGAATCCCCCTTGCCTTGAGATATTTCTTAACTTGCGGTATCGATAACTCCCCGAAATGGAAAACGGAGGCTGCCAGCACCGCCGATGCTTTACCTATGGTTACGCCCTCATAGAAATGCTCCAGTTTACCGGCTCCACCGGAAGCGGTTACCGGTATCTTTACAGCCTCGGCACACGCACTGGTCATCTCCAGGTCGTAGCCATCTTTAGTGCCATCGGCATCTTTGCTGGTGAGCAGAATCTCACCCGCGCCCAGCTTCTCCACTTTCTTCGACCATTCCACTATGTCCAGACCTGTGCCCTCGGTGCCACTCTTAATCACTACCTCCAGCCTGGGGGCTTTGCTGCCCTTGCGGTTCTTTTTACCGTCGATGGCGACCACGATTTTATCTTTGCCGAACTTCTTGACAGCCTGTTTTATCAGGTCCGGGTTCTTTACAGCGGCAGTATTTATGGAGACCTTGTTCACCCCCATTTTGAACAGGTCCTCCATGTCCTCTATGCTCCCTATGCCACCGCCCACTGCGAAGGGTACTGTGACCACATCGCAGACCTTCTTAACCCATTCCAATCTCGTCTTCCTGTTCTGAACTGTAGCGAAGATATCGAGGAAGACGAGCTCGTCAGCCCCTTCCCTGCAATAAGCCTTCGCCGCCTCCACCGGGTCGCGGGCGTCCTTGAGGTTCACAAACTTCACCCCTTTGACCACCCTGCCCTCCTTGATGTCCAAGCACGGTATTACCTTCACCTCTTTCATCTACAACTCCTTGAAATTTATTAAATCCTGATACTCGATGACAGTGCTCATGGCATGATGTTCAGCCACTATGCCGGCCTCCTCTGCAGCAGCTACAGGATTCATTCCCCCGATAAGTATCATCCCGATTCTGTTGAGTTCTACTGGAATCTCACATACAGGCTCACTGATGCTCCCCATCACCAACAAGCCACCCAATCCAGCCTCTTTCAAGCCAGCCACCACCTTTTCCGCAATGCCTCGACATACGGCTGGCATCTCACGGAAATTGGCCAGTATCTTACCCTCTCCCTTCTGAGCAGCCTCCCTCACAGAGGTCATCCTCCCCCTGATGAATACCTCCGAGGGGTCGAGGGAGGAGCCTGCGTAATGGATAAGTTCCACAAAGCGGAAGGGCTTATGATTTCGCATCTGAAGTATGCCGCCAAACCTGGAATCCATGGGAACGCCTGCCTTGAGCATAACGCCATTGAGAACGATGCTGCAGACGGTGGCTAGCCCCACCATACCCCTGGGAATAACGAACTCGCCCAGCTTTTCCCCCTCAGAAGCTAAGCCCACCAGGTCGCTCACGCAAAGTCCCGCCTCGAAGGCAGGCTTCATGGCACCAAGCGCTTTCTTGAACTTCCCTCTGGAGAAAAATGAGATATTGGCGGGTATCAAGCCACAGCGTCTCTCGATATCGAAGTCGGTGCGAAAGGCGAGCATCTCGATTCGGGAGATAGCGAAGCCGACCTTGTCTTTTACCAAGGCGCTCCTGACCTCATCCAAACCCTGGTCTGTGAGCAGACGCCCATCCCTGCCCTCAAGGTGCGTCAAGCCGCGCTCATCCATGAGCTTGAGATGGTATCTCACCGCCCTCTCTCCCAGCTCGACGCCACGGTCTTTCAGGTGATGGGCAATGACCCTGGCTCCCAGCGGCTCCCGCGACTCGCTCAGAATCTTCAGGATTGAGAGGACTTTTCTTTCAACGTCCTGAGTCTCGAAACCCATATCGCTACTTAACAACTCCTCTCAGAAAATCTCGTTTACGGCAGTAGGAAACTGTTTTCCTACATATAATACACAGATTGGGGAGGCTTGTCAATACCCCATGGAAGGATTTTCATGGAGGGCTAGGAGTCTATCTTAGCAGGGTAACCCGCTCCCCGTCGAAGACGGGAACGACATTGTAGAGGTCTATTCTGGAGGCAAATGTCAGGTCGTCCCCGAAACCTATAGATTCCAGGAAGCGTCCGTGCTCGCTTGCGGTCAGCACTCCCAGCCCGTTTCCCCTATTCGCTGCTGCAAGGTCAGAAGCCACGGAGGCAGCATCGCTCAACTGATTCTCAATGCCATGCTTACGCAGACCACGAGCTATCTTGTCAACCATCATTCCAGCGCAGAAAAAGTCCTCCGTCGAGGGCCCGCCATAGCGTCCGGAGCAGAGAATGGCAACACCTTCGCTTTGCCCTTCAGTCACCGCTTTCACCACAGCCGCTGAAACCGCCGAAACATTTATCAAAGAGGCGATGTAAACGGGTCGCAGGCTGCCGACATAAGCCTTCCTTATCGCGCCGGTGCCGTTCGTGGTATAGGAATATATCACCTTTCCACGCACCACTTCCTCAGTCATATACTCCAGAGGCGAGTTGCCTAAATCGAAGCCCGGGATGCCCTCTCCCATCTCCTCACCACCCAGGAGCCGCGAGCCTTGAGGCAGCCTGGCTGCGCCGTTCTTCGCCTCCTCAATGCTCATGCAGGGACGCACCTCTTTTGCCCCGCTCGCCAGAGCGGTGATTATAGTGCTGGTGGCTCTGAGCACGTCAATAACGGCGCACAGGCATCCCTTGAGTGTATCCTCTTTGAGCAGAGTAGGGGCTGCAATCACTTCTAGTTTCATCTCTTGACCTGCCTTGAGTAGTATAGCATAACTTCAGCAGTAGAGCGCAGCGAAGACCTTGACACCGTGCTCCCCTGAGCATAGAATTCCCCATAGATTTTCCTCGATGGGTCAACTGAGACCGCCGTCGTAATGGAGGCTGCCCATGTATATGAGCGATGTCATGACCACCAACGTGGTTACCTTACCCAGCAATACCTCGCTTGCAGATGCCCGGAAAGTGATGGAAGCGCACCACGTACGGCGCGTGCCCGTGGTGGACAGGGGAGCGCTGGTGGGCATAGTTACCCGCGACCAGCTCGATAAGGTCGGGCCCTCCCAAGTCCCCAGCTTCAATATACATGACCTCACACGCATCTTGAACAAAGTCACTGTAAAAGACGTCATGACCAAGAGCCTGATAACCGTTTCCCCCGACGCCACGGTGGAGGAGGGGGTAACTCTGGCTCAGGAGAAGAAGGTGGGCGCTCTGCTGGTGGTGGACAACGGGAGGCTCATGGGCATAGCCACCACCAACGACTTCTTCTACAGAATACTCAACCCCATTTTGGGGATAGGCAAGCCAGGCTCAAGGCTCATAGTCAAGAACTGCGGCGGCACCAAGCAAATCGAGCAAATCATGGGCATCATCAACAGACTGGGTTTAGAAGTGGAAACCATGTTCATGCTTCCCTTCCCTGAGCGCGACCATCATAACTTCGTGGTGCATCTGACTTCGGAAGACCCCTCCTCGCTGATTGCGGAGCTGCGCAAGCTGGGCTGCGAGGTGGAAAGAAGGGCACGCTAACCAGTTTAGCTTTCAGCGGTCAGCTATCAGCAATGAATAAAATTGGGGAGTGCAGAGGGGCTTTGCTCCTTCGCCGGGGGTTTGGGGGTATCCCCCAATTTTTGAAGTCCTCCAAGAGTGGGGGATTTAGTGCGTTGACGAATTAGCAATCCAGCGACTACGAAGCTGACCGCAGCCTGCCTCGATATCAGCGCCTCTGGATACCCTCACCGTGCTGGGGACGCCGCTCTCCCTGAGCTGCCTCTGTAATTCGAGCACCTGCTTCTTTGGCGACGGCGCGTAGTCCCTGCACTTGGTGGGATTGCCCGCTATCAGGTTCACCTGGCAGTTGAGACCTCCGAGTAAGCGAGCCAGTTCGCGGGCATGGTTTGGGGAATCGTTCACCCCCTGGAAAAGGGCGTACTCGAAGGTGGGACGACGACCCGTCCTCTCTAAGTACTCTCGGCACGCCGGAATCAACTGGCGCAGCGGATAGCTTTTGTTTACAGGGACGAGCCTGGTCCTGAGCTTGTCGTTGGCGGCATGGAGAGAGATAGCCAGCTCGACGTGGATGCTTTCCGTGGCGAGACGGCGAATTTGCGGCACCAGACCCACGGTGGATATGGCTATCTGCCTGGCTCCGAGACCCAGACCCTGCGTAGAGTTCAGCATCACCACAGCCTGCCATACCGCCTCGTAATTGGCTAAAGGCTCGCCCATGCCCATGAACACCACGTTGGTTACGGGTCTCCTTGCCGGGTCTTTCTCTGTATCAACCTCTTGTTCAGCACTTACCAGCCGCATGAAGTAGAGGATTTGTTCGATGATTTCGCCTGGTTTAAGGTTGCGCTCAAAGCCCTGCTGTCCTGTGGCGCAAAAGGGGCAGCCGATGGGACAGCCCACCTGAGTGGAGACGCAGACCGTGCGCCGCTCGCGGCTCGAGCCGGAGGGGGCGTAGAGCATGAGGCTGGACTCGATAGTCCTGCCATCGTCCAGCCTGAACAGCAGCTTCCTGGTCTGCCCATCGGCGGAGACCTTCTGGGAAACAGGCGCCAGACTGGATAGCGAAGCCACTTCGGCTAGCTTCTGCCTGAGCGATTGAGGCAGGTCGGTCATCTCCTCAAAGGAGGTGGCCAGCTTCTTGTAGACCCACCACGCAATCTGGTCAGCCCGGTATGCAGGCTCGCCCAGCGAGACGACAAACTCCTGCAACTGATGGTGGGTGAGGTCGAGCATATTTTGTCGATGAGCGATTTCCACAGGAAAGTCCTTTGCCCACTAATTCTACCATTATTCCACCCAAAGTACATACGTAGGGGCGTTCAATTGAACGCCCCTACAAATTACGACAGATCTATCTCTTTTAATACATAGAAGGCTATTTCTCGATTTGGGGATGATAGGTTAATTTCGGTTTACCCACCACGCCATAGCTAGTGAATCCAGCACCCTTTGCTTTCAGCATCAAAGGAGTATAATTCGCATCTCTTTAGATTGTGGGTACCCTGAATCATCTTTTCAACCCATTCGAGAGTCCTTGGTAAAAAAAAGACGAACACCGCCAAGGTTATAGCTGTAAGGGCAGCATCGGGGTAAATATTCAGGGGCTGGGGGGCTACTCCACATCCCCACCAGGAGGCAACTCGCAAATAACATCCCTGGAACCCCAGCCCCTATACACCAATCATATAGTTTGCGATATTCTACTACGATTTTGATGATAACGCAAGAGCCAGAAAGCACAAGCTGGAGTTACACAGAGGGGCAATTCGTGGAGCTAACGCAGCGGGCTTGTGTGGTCGACAGATGCGACTACGAATCCGCACACGCAGAGGACATTGCGGTTGCTATTAGCGCCCTGGAAGTAGGTGTTCTTGAGGTATTCGCCTGTCACCTCTTCTATTCGATGGAAGCCCCTCTGAGAGAGGAACTCAGTTATAGCCCCATCGGGTATCCCGAAGATAAAACGTTCATCTGTTATAGGCTCATCGATGAGTTCATAAGCTTTTCGTACCGTATCTATTCTCCCCACCCCCTCCCACTGAGAAGGATCGTCCAGAAACGACTTGAAGATGTAGTCAAATATGATAGAGCTGCCCTCGCCTGAATTCTTCGCTACGAATGCCAGGGTCTCATCCACCGCCTCCGCCGTCAGGTACATGGTCACGCCCTCCCAGATAAAGAGAGTCTTCAGCTTTCTGTCGTAGCCTTTCTCAAATAACCTCTCCTCGAGCTTCTCTTTGTTGAAATCGATGGGGATATAGACAACATGGTCGGGGAGAGAGCCGAATATTTTCTTTATCTTATCCTTCTTCACCTTTTGAGTGGCTGGATGGTCTATCTCGAAGACTTTGACCTTGCCGTTAAGTTCCTCGAACCTGTAGGGTCTGGAATCGAAACCAGCTCCCAGGATAACCAACTGCTCCAGGCCGTCGTTAGTGCATGTCTCCAGATAGTCATCAATGTATCTGACGCGGCCAATTACGTCACCGACCAGACCAGGGGCCACCCGCTCCACACACCAAACCGCAATCCTTGTAAGAAGTTGACTCTTTGTGACGATGCTAAATGTGGTGCCCAGAAAACGCTTCGCCAGAGGGTCATAACAAACCCGTTCATTCGCAGGTTTCATCGACTCGGCAACTCTCACCACCGTAGTTAGTTCTGCGGTCAGGCTCGGCTTTTTCTCTTTCATGCTACCAGCCCTTCCCAGCTGCAAAACAGGGCTTCAACGAAGCCCTTACATAAAAACTTTATCACAAACCGCCATTCGTGGTCAAAGAGCCCACATGATGTACTATGAGGATTGTTTTAGACGAAAAGAGTTTGCTGTAGAATGGGAAACCCCTCCTGAGCCTGAATTTGCGGTTATAGCATTTCTAGACTAAAATACGCCCAACGATTCATCCCCGAGCACGATGACCCATTGCAAAGGCAAGGCAAATGTCAGAGCAAACATTCGAGCAATTCATAGGCAGCGGCGACACCCTCTGGGTGTATCACGATGACAGCCTCATCTTCAGCTCGAAAAAGGAGCAACTGACACCACTGCTGGATTACATAGATGTTTTCGTGCCGAAGGTTAAAGGGGTGAAGGTTTTCGACCGCATAGTCGGCAACGCAACCGCCCTGCTGCTCGAAAAGGCTTCCTGCAGTGAGGTTTACTCACCGCTGGGCAGCCGGTACGCTGCTCTGACGCTGGAGGATAAAGGCATCAGATATCATTTTCACAAGACCGTTCCCCATATTCTCAACGAAAAGGGCAACGACATTTGCCCTATGGAGAAGCTATCGCTGGACAAGAGCTCAGATGAGTTCATCGCGATTCTGAGGAAGAAACAAAAGGCTTAGCGGGCATCACCACAGATTGCAATGGTTATCTCTTGTCACGACTATTCAGCCTTATCTCGTCCAGGACAAGATAAATCACACACATGAAAGCCACGCCCGCCATCATCAGCAGCGAGCTCGGCGCAAGCCTCCAGGAATATTTGCCAGCCCATTCCACAATCGCAAGCATAACCATCAGCACACCATACGATAAGCCGATAGACTCAATCAAAACCCGCACTCTGTGCTTCAGAAAACTCATCTTTTGCTCCTCCCTCCTGATGTTATGGCAAGCTCAACCTTACGCAGGCTTTCGCCGCCTGCCTATTCTTCTGAGTTCGAAAACGACCGGGTTCGCAGGGTCAGGACAGGCAACAACCGCCTTATCGGGGTCACTCTCCCAGGGAAGAGAACCGCCGTACTGCAACACCGTGGCGCACGGGAATATGGTATAGAATGCCCACGAACACATGCCAATCGGTGTAACATGCCCAATTTCAAATTCATCCCCCACCCTGTGCCCGAGGGAGCATTTCCCTTTTATGCTGATTATCCTTGCCACCACTTTATACTGCTTTGCCATTTCGATTCCCCCTTGCCGAATCTCACCCTCTACGGGCAACGCCCCGATATTCACTATATGCGACCAGACGCGCAAGCACCCTCGCTGCCTTCTCCGGCGTATCATAGGGCTCCAGATAGTTTTGCCTAAGCTTCCTGAAAATCCTCCCCTGTCGCTTGGCGCCCCATATCATAGTTACGAAGATGACAGTCTTCCTATGCTTCTTCATCATCTCGATAGTCTTATTCAGGTTTCCCACCTCCGCCCTCTCCATGCCTCTGCGCAAGCGGGCGGCATCGTACTTCATGGAGGGCGGTATGCCCGCCCAACCAGCGAAGCTGGAGGTCATGGCGACGCCACCGATGATGATTACCGAGTCGAAATTATCATCCTCTATACATGGGCCAGAGAATGTGGTAGCTGACGAAGTCACCGGCAGGGTCCACGGGGTTGCCCCGAGACCATCTTTGAGATAGAAGGGTATTGATTGTATCCAGGGTATTGATTGTATCCATAGTAGAAGCCGACAGGTGCGGAAGCTCAAGCCCCTCTTTTCTCAGGGCATCTGCAGCCATAACCGCCATCCCTCCTCCCATAGCCAGCACCCCCACCCTCCTGCCCCGAGGCAGGGGCTGCCCCAGCAAAGCCACAGCGACATCCACCATCTCCGTGAGATCATCCACCCTGAGCACCCCGCATTGTTTGAACGCTGCATCGAGCACCTCGTTCGAGCCAGCCAATGCAGCGGAATGGGAGCGCGCCGCTCTGGCTCCGATATCCGAGCGACCCGCCTTCATAATCACAATAGGCTTCTTCTTAGTAATCCTCGTCGCCACCTCCAGGAAGCGCCTGCCCTCCCTGATGCCCTCCACATAGCCCAGGATAACGTCTGTCTTTTCATCCTGCTCCAGATACTCCAGATAGTCAACAAAGCGCAGGTCTCCCTCGTTTCCGCTGCTGATGAACTTGCTGAACCCCAAGCCCATCTCCAGCCCGTGGTTGAGGATAGACTGGCTCGAGTTCCCGCTCTGAGAGATGAGGGCTATGCTACCCTTTTTAACCTGCGGCAAAAAGGGCACGGTGTAAAATCCGGAAAAGGTATCGAAATGACCCAAACAATTCGGACCCACGACGCGTATCCCGCCCCGACGGGCTATGGCGACAATCTCCCGCTCGATTTTCTCCCCATCCTCGCCGACCTCAGCAAGCCCGCCTATTATTACGATGGCGACCTTGACCCCCTTCTGAGCGCAGTCCTGCATAGCCTGGGCAAGCGCTTGAAAGGGAACGGTTAACACAGCGAGGTCAACGGGTCCCGGCACCTCAAGCAGGCTCTTGTAAGCCTTCAAGCCGAGCACCTCGGATTCCTTGTTGTTTATGGCGTATATCTCCCTGTCGCCCTTGCAAGTAAGCATGCGTCCCAGGATGTTGAAACCCCACTTGCCAAACACACTCGAAGCCCCAATCACAGCGGCTGAGCGAGGATTAAACAGATAGGCCAACTGCTCTTTAATATTCATATCCCTCTTCCAAAAAAGGTGGTCGCTGCTACAGCCAGCCTATAGTTTATCCCAGTGCTCGGTGACTGTCTATCCATCCAGAGACGTGTAGGTCTTCATATCAACAAGGATACTGCCGGCATATCCAGAAATGGACGGGAAAAAGTTAAGGCAGAGGTTCCGGAGAATCTCTGCCTTAACCGAGGTGATAAGGCTTGGGAATACCAAGCCACTGCTTGGATCAAGGTAAGAGCCGAGCCGGGGTTCGAAGAAATGAGCGGGCTTCACTTTTTTGCTGGCTGGTAACAGCTTTTCGGGGTCCCTGCTCTTCCCCTTACCTCTGAACTCACATTACCACGCCGCTGCTGAGAAGTCGCCGTCCAGATTACGCATTCCCACTAGGTAAAAATACCTATTTTGGGGCGAAAAATACTGGTGACGGCTCCACAGAAGACCAGGTAGGACACGACTATCCTAGCTCAAGGCATATAAACAGCTCCGAAGTCTGAAATTTGCCCCGTAAAAACCGTGTTTTCCATGACCAAAAACGTTTTTAAGGCGCAAAATGCCCCGGGTGCAGGATTCCCCAAGAGTGGGGGTACAGGGGGGTTAAAAGTAATTTGCAGACTATCTCCTCATTGGAAGTGGACTTCTTCAGGGTGCTCGTGTTAAAATAGTTCCCTAGACTTGAAATCTGGAAGGCTGAGAGGAATTCTCTGAAATGGGTGAGAAAGCGCAACCTGACCTGAAAACCTTCATTGAGAATGTCAATAAGAAGGACAAGAAGCACAACGGCAAGAAGGTTCAGTTCGGCTGGACCAAACGAAAGAGGAAGATGAAGGGCTAGACGCCCTTTTACCCTTTCACGTCCGCAGCCACAGTAAAGGGATGTCCCTTCCTATCGAAGTCGGGCAGGTAGTCCTCCGCCGCACCCATCTCCTGTACCCAGCCGTTCTCTAAACCCACCTCTTCCAGCAGCCTGGCAACCTCTTCATACTCAGCCTCTTTAATCCTTCTGGAGAGCAGAGGGTGTTTCCCAGCGCGGTGCGAGGGATGGTACTGCGCCATTACAGCGACCGCTACAGTGGGCGAGACCTCCCGAGCCAGCCACCTCAGCGATTCCTCGCTGCCCGCTATCCGGTTGGGAAGTATAAGGTGGCGCACAATCAGTCCGCGCTGCGCTACACCGGATTCATCCATCACCAGCTCCCCGACCTGCCTGTGCATCTCCTCGATAGCGGCACGGGCATGCTCCACATAGTCAGGAGCTCCGGATAACTTTTTCGCCCATCTGTCTGAGGCATATCTTAAATCAGGCAGATAGACGCTGATTATGCCATCAAGCTCTTTCAGGGTATCTACAGAATCGTAGCCGCTGGAGTTATAGACCAGGGGCACACGCAGTCCCAGGGGCACCGCCTGCAGTACAGCCCGCACCAACTGGGGAACAAAGTGCGAGGGCGAGACGAAGTTTATGTTATGGCATCCCACCTCGTCCTGAAGACAGAGCATCTCTTCGGCCAGTTTAGAGAAGGGCATCTCTTTGGACTGCTGCTTCCTCCAGTCCTGGCTTATCTGGTAGTTTTGGCAATAGACGCATCTCATGTTGCAGTTGCCGAAGAAGACCGTCCCCGAGCCCTTGCTGCCCGAGATAGGGGGCTCCTCACCATGGTGAGCACAAACAGCAGAGACTATGGGCAGATAGCCGGAACGGCAAAATCCGCGCTCGTTATCCAAACGGTTGACGTGGCATACCCTGGGACAGATGTCGCAGGAGGCTAACCGCGCCTCAAGCCTCACAGCGCGACGCTTGAGTCCGCCGGAGCGGTGTAGAGCAAGATATTTGGCTTCCATCAGCTTATTATTCTAAGCCATCAATTTTCCATTGTCACCCATAGGACAATAACATCTGCAGTCATAGGGTAGGTGCTCTGTCCCCTACCCTGGCAAGGCAGGTGTCAGAGCACCTGCCCTATATTGGACTGATGCGATTTTTGTGTCACTCCTGCGAGAGCAGGAGTCCAGGCGCCTGGATTCCCGCCTGCGCGGGAATCTGCCATGCTGATTGCAATCAGCACCACGAAGGATGAAAATATCTTTACGCTGGCTAGTGTAAGGAGTTCGTTTTGTCATTGGTGCTGCGAGCCCGAGCGGGAATCTGAACTGGCGACCTGAAGGCACCACAAAGTGTAGCCTCACCTGGTTGAGAGCACGTAAAGCAATGTCTTTATGATAACAGGCCGCCTACTAGCTAGTGACTTTAGGATTAAGGAGTTTTTATGGAAGTACTTCACCCAAGATGCTGTGGTCTGGACGTGCATAAGAAGACTGTGACAGCTTGTGTAATCACCCCTGACGGTCGAGAAATCCGCACCTTCGGCACCATGACCAACGATCTGCTGCAGCTTAAGGAGTGGTTGCACGAGTCCAAGGTCACCCATGTGGCCATGGAAAGCACCGGAGTGTTCTGGAAACCTATCTACAATCTTCTGGAAGATGGCTTTAACTTGCTCTTGGTGAACGCCCAACATATCAAGGCCGTCCCCGGACGCAAGACCGATGTTAAGGATGCGGAGTGGATAGCCCAATTGCTGAGACATGGATTGGTGCGGGGGAGCTTTGTGCCAGACCGAAATCAGAGAGAACTCCGGGACTTGGTACGCTATCGGCGTAGCTTGATCGACGAACGCAGCCGAGAGGTTAATCGCATTCAAAAGGTGCTGGAGGGAGCAAACATCAAATTGAGCAGTGTGGCTTCCGATGTAGTTGGGGCTTCGGGAAGAGCCATGCTCGCAGCCATGGTAAACGGCATTGATGATCCCAAAGCTCTGGCAAATATGGCTAAGGGTACTCTGCGGCGAAAGAAAGCCTCTTTGGAAGAAGCGCTCCAGGGATTGATTAGCGAACAGCAGAAGGCGATTTTGAAGATTCAGCTTGACCACCTGGACTTTCTTGATAAACAGATTGCACGACTGGATGAAGAGATAAGCGAGAGAATGCGTCCGCAGCAGGAAGTCATCGAACGCTTGGATAGCATCCCCGGTATGGATCACCGTAGCTCCGAGGAGGTTCTGGCAGAGATAGGGACAGAGATGAGTCAATTTCCTACGGCCGCCCATTTGTCCTCTTGGGCGGGACTGTGTCCTGGAAGTAACGAGAGCGGTGGTAAAAGGAAGAATGGACGGACGCGTCGTGGTAACCGCTGGCTTTGCTCTACTTTAGTTAGGGCAGCGCGCGCTACTACCAGAAGAAGCAACAATTACCTGTCTGCGCTTTATCATCGAATTGTCCGCAGGCGCGGTGACAAACGGGCTATCTTTGCCGTGGCACATAGTATTGCTGTTATCATCCACACTATGCTCTCTAAGGGTACGGTTTACCAAGATTTGGGTGCTCTCTACTTCGATGAACGCGACCAAGAACGCACCGTCCGTCGAGCAGTCCAGCGTATCGAAAGGCTCGGTTACAAGGTAAGCCTTCAGGTCGCCTGATTAGGCTATTTTCAAAGCAATGACATATCAGTGCTGCACTCCCCATAAGCAGTAGGGGCGTTCAATTGAACGCCCCTACACAAATGTTACAGCCACAGTTGGAGAATCAGAAGAATTAGAGTCCCTTCTTCACCATGTAGTCTGCCAGGTCAGCGACACGGCAGCTATATGCCCACTCGTTGTCGTACGAGGCAAGCACCTTGACGATGTTGCCGCCAATGACCATGGTGCAGAGTCCATCCACAATGGAGCTGGCGGGATTGCCCTTGAAATCTATGCTGACCAGCTCTTCAGTGCAGAACTCCAGTATGCCCTTAAGCGACTTCTCGGCAGCGCTGCGCAGGGCATTATTCACCTCATCGACTGTTACATCCCTGTTCAAATCAGCTACGAAGTCCACAACCGAGACTGTGGAAGTGGGCACGCGCAGGGCGATGCCGTGTATCCTGCCCTTGAGCTCCGGTATTACCTGGGTCACTGCCTTGGCTGCGCCGGTAGTGGTGGGGATGATGCTCAGCGCCGCAGCGCGGGCGCGGCGCAGGTCGCTATGCACCGTATCCAGTATTTTCTGGTCGTTGGTATAGGCATGACAGGTGGTCATCAAACCCTTGCTCACCCCGAAGGTATCGTGCAGCACCTTAACAATCGGGGCTATGCAGTTGGTGGTGCAGGAGGCATTGGATATAATGCGGTGCTTGGCGGGTTCATACTTGTTCTCGTTGACACCGAGGACTATCGTGATGTCCTCGCCCTTCGCCGGCGCCGAGATAATCACCTTCTTGGCACCCCCCTGACAATGAGCGGCAGCCTTGTCCGCATCGGTGAACCTGCCCGATGACTCCACTACTATCTCGATGCCGAGATCCTTCCAGGGTATCTTCGCAGGCTCTTTCTCGGCTATGACCCTGACTTTCTTGCCATCGACTATTATAGAGTCTGCTGTAGCCTCAATCGTGCCCGGATATTTGCCGTAGTTGCTGTCGTACTTAAGCAGATGGGCGTTAGTCTTGGTATCGGTCAAGTCGTTGATTGCCACCACCTCCAGCCTGCCCGCATGGAAGTCATTTATCGCCTTGAATACCTGTCTCCCCACCCTACCGAAGCCGTTGATGCCAATCTTGGTTGTCATTCTATGACCTCCTCAATATTTCTCTAAGACTTCACTGATAGATTATGATTACTGTTTTACTTAAGTCAAGCCTCGGTTGGGGTATTTCAGGGATATTTTCGACATTCGGGGACAGGCGAGGGCGCCTGCCCCACCAGACCCTCTGACCTTCAATCGTCAGATTGCTTACTTTGCTCTGCTGCACGCTTTCGCTTCAATACATCTGTGAAAGCCTCGATGCGCGTCTTCACGTGGCTGTTCAGTATGAAGTCCGAGTTGCCCTCCAGCGTCAGCATGGGTACATGCATGGCATGGCGAAAGATTATGTCGCCTATGCCGCGATGGCAGAACGCCTGGACATAGTGGATGACGCCATCGATGCGCCGTCGGTGCAGTTGGCTTAGAATATCCCTGGAGCGCCCTCTTATAGAGTAGGGATAGGTATAGTTGCTGTACTGCTCGGCAAGCGAGTGCCCAGGATGGGGCATGGCGAACTGGCGCTGTATCTCGTTGTAAACAACTCTAGCGCCGTTGCGCTCTATGTAGGGATAGAGTCCCGTAGCGAAAACAGGTGGCACTCCGATATAGGCGAGCCGCAGGTAATCTTCAGGATAGGGCTTTCTATCTCCAGCCTCAGCCAACAGCCCGCTCAGCTTGTGTTCGTACTCCAGATGGTCGCCATTGAAATCAGAGGCGGAGACCAGCCAGTAGTGGTTCTCCAGCCCGCTGACAACGTCTTTCTTCCAGGTAAGCTCATCCAGCTCCAACGCCAACTGCCTCGCCTTCTCAAGCTCTTTTCTTACCTTTTCCGCTTTAGCAAGGTTCGTGCCCAGCGTGTGCGCCAGATTTTCTAGAGCCTTTTGCATCAGAGCAGCATCGGGGCTTTCGGGGTAGGCGAAGGGAAGGACATCGAACCCCTTGAGCCTGAGCACCTCCATGAGCATGATGGTGTTGGAGCAATCGCCTGTGGTGACGCAGAGCACGTTCTTTATGTCATGTTCCATGCAGGTGCCGTAGATGCCTTTTATCCAGGTGCAGCAGTTCTGAGGGAAGCCGGACTTCTCGGCTATATTTACCAGCTTCTCTCTGTCAGCGCTGTTTATAAAGAGGTTATTGAGGTCAACAGGCTTATAGCCCGCTGCCAGCAGCACCTCTATGGGGACTGTGGTGGTGATGCCGATGGTTTTCATATCTTCTTCAGCCCCCTTGTATCTTTAAGGCAGGTGATAATATAGTGGTTAAAAATAATAACCAAGAGGGCGCGATAGACCGACACCCCCGTGGTCCTAAAAGACCGTGATTTAGCGAGAGTC
>CAYHAX010000122.1:0-2069 GCA_964354695.1 uncultured Dehalococcoidia bacterium | reverse complement strand
TTTTCACCTCGCCGTCAGAAAAGCTATGTTCTTTCCTGGTCAAACCAAGTCACCCCCGTAAACATACTACAAAGACAATTTTAGCTACCTGACAAACCTTTTGATATAACTTTTGTCACAAATTTTATAGATTTATATCACCGCCGAACAGACAAGGAGACTTCAGCCCCCTGTCTGGCACACTCGTTCTGGTCTCGAATCATCCGTAAAGGTCGCTTACCAGTTCGCTCATCACTGTGGAGACAAAACGCACAGTGGGGATAGCGCGCTCATATTGCATCCGGGTGGGACCCATAACGCCTATAGCGCCGCTCACCTCTCCGGGGATACCGTATCTGGTGATGACCACGCTGCAATCGCGCATTACATTGTCTTTGTTTTCCCTGCCGATGACCACCTGCACCCCCTCACCGGTCAACACCCTGGGCAGCAGCATCCTGAGCATGCTCCGCTGCTCGAAAACCTCCAGAATTTCAGCCAGCTTCTCGCTGGAGGCGAACTCGGGCTGTTTGAGCATGTGGCGCAAGCCATCTATGTGGGGCTCCTCGTACTCCTCCTCCTCCTCTGCCTTCATAATCTGCGACATAGCCTTCACCACCTGCTCCTCAAGAGGGGAAAGGCTCGATTCCTTTTCACCTATCTGGGAAGCCGAAAGCCCAGAGTAATTTTCGGTTAGCTTTCTGGCGCAGACGCTCAGCTCCTCCTGCGATACCGGCTCCTCCAGCGTCAACAACTGCTGCCTGAGCTTCGCCTCCCTGAGAACGAGCACGAGCAAAACGAGGAGCTCGTGGAGGGAGATCAGCTCCAGGTGCTTGAACTTTGACTCAACAGGCTTGGGGCGGGTAACTATAGCCACGCTGTGCACCATGCCCGAGAGAATGGCGGCAGCCAGGCGCGTCCACTCCTCAACCGCCCTCTCCACCTGATGGAACTGGTGGCGGATGAGGAACTGTTCGTCCCTGGAGAGGCGCAAGTAGCCTGTCAGGGACTCTATATAGTGGCGGTAGCCTTTCTCGGTTGGGGTGCGCCCCGCCGAGGTATGCGGCTGGGCGATGTAGCCTTCCTCCTCAAGCCCATTCATCTCGTTGCGGATGGTAGCTGGGCTCACCCCCAGCCCCTTGCGAGAGACGACGTCGGAGCTCACAGGCACACCCTTGGAGATGTACTCATTTACGATGATATTGAGGATTCTCTGCCTTCTCTGGGTGAGCATTTGGACACCCCCCTGGCTTCATTAGCACTCTCTGCCTTAGAGTGCTAATGCTATCATAAACTCTATCACTTCACGCTCTCCCTTGTCAAGAGGTTGACCCGAGGCAGCTACCTTGCTATACTTTGTTGCATTATACTTTCGAGAGGTAGCCCTTTATTTGGCACGATACGCAAGAATTATCGGCTGGGGCAAATATCTGCCCCAGAAAGTGCTCACAAACCACGAGCTTGAGCGCCTGGTTAACACCTCAGACGCCTGGATTTTCAGCCGCACCGGCGTCAGGGAGCGGAGGATCGCCGCCTCCCACGAGACGGCGTCCACCATGGCGGTACAGGCTGGCAGGGGAGCCCTCCAGGTAGCAGGTGTCGAGCCGGGCTCTCTGGATTTAATCATCGCCGCTACCTGCACCGCAGACCACATCTTCCCCGCCTGCGCCTCGCTGGTTCAAGAATCACTGGGCGCAAGGAAGGCGGCGGCTTTCGACGTAAACGCCGCCTGCAGCGGCTTCATCTACGCCCTGGCGACCGCCTGGCAGTTCGTCGCCTCCGGAGCCTACAATAATATCCTGGTGGTAGGCAGCGAGGTTTACTCCCGGATACTGGACTGGAAGGACCGCAACACCTGCGTGCTCTTCGGAGATGGCGCGGGGGCGGTGGTGGTGCAGGGATGCGATTCACAGACAGGCTTGCTTAGATTCATCCTGGGCAACGACGGCTCCAAGGCGACCTTGATTTACACGCCGGGTCCCTGCGGCTCGAACAATAACAGCCCCTACTATGTAAAAATGAACGGTCCCGAGGTGTTCAGGTTCGCAGTGAACGTCATCTGCCTGGCGACCAAGCAGGCTGTCGAGGCA
>CAYHAX010000121.1:0-11416 GCA_964354695.1 uncultured Dehalococcoidia bacterium | reverse complement strand
GTAGAAGATGCCCTTGACTGTGTACTCTCTCTCCAGCCCGCTCACGTATCTAACCGACACCTTGTCGCCCTCGTGCACGGTCTTGAGCGAACTCGAGAAAAGCTCGAGCTTTTGCCGGTCGTTGCCGGCTATCTGAATTCCTAGAAGAATCTGGTCGGTGTCCTCGGGGTCGAGATAGCTGCCCTCGACTAAACTCTCCGAGATGCGGAAAACATCTTTATCTTGGTCGGGGCCTATGGCGAAGACCACCGTCGTGGTGCGTTCTCCCCCATACTGGACATCTGCCCCCAGGTTGTTTCGTGCGCATGCTGCCACAACCCCGTCTATGGACTCTATCTGAGCGATGAGGCTATCTACATCTGTGATTACGGGATTTCCCCCCGCAGACTGCACTATGATATGCCCTGTGAGGGTGTTTATGGTCTTGTCGTTTAGCCCTTCCACAGCTCCGGCGAGGATGGCGGGGGTGAACACGAGGTTGAGGTAGACCAGAATCAACATGGCAATTGTGAGCAAGAGGACCCTGATGTTCCCTCTCGAGACTGACTTAACGGCTAAGAACCAGGCTACTCTCAGTGATTTCATAACTTTTCTGCAAACCTAAATATACTCAGGAACCTGTCTCCCGTCCTTGAGGAAAATGAACTTGTTCGCATATTGCTTGTCGTCGGGGTCGTGGGAGACGAAGACAATCGTCACCCCCAGCTCCTTGTTGAGTCGCACCAGCGTTCCCATCACACGCTCCGATGACATAGTGTCGAGGTTGGCGCAGGGTTCATCTGCGAACAGGATGCGCGGGTTGTTGATGAGCGCCCTGGCGATAGCCACCCTCTGCTGCTCGCCTCCGGAGAGCTCCCTCGGCTTGTGATTTATTCGCTTCTCCAATCCCACTATCTCCAGCACTTCCTTCGCCCTGTTTTTGTAATCTATTCCCCTGCTGCCCAGCATCATGCCCGGCAGGTAGACATTTTCATGGGCGGTTAGCTCAGGCAGCAACGCAAACTCCTGAAATATATAGCCCAGGTAGGTCAAACGCAGCTTCGCCCTGTCGGCATCGGGGAGTTTGGTTACATCCTGTCCATCGAGGATAATTTGCCCCGAGGTGGGGCGGTCGATAAGCCCCAGTTGCCTCAACAGCGTCGACTTTCCCGAGCCGCTCTTGCCCATGATGCAGGTTGTATCTCCCTCATCGATAGATAGAGATACATCGACCAGGGCTTTCACCTCTACGTTGCCCAGCTTGAAGATTCTGGTCAGATTTTCTATATTGAGCATTCTTCTTAGAATCCTACTGTCTTGATTTGCTCAAAGGGCATTTCGAAGGTCATGGGCCAGAGTTTCACCCATGCGGATCCTGTAACTTTCAGGGTTATCGAACCCTTCTGATTATACGCCTGATAGAATGCTCTTATGATTGAGATAACCTCTATATCGTTGGTGATGTCGAAGCTCGTGGAGCTTCTGGCTCTGATTACGACGTCGTCTGTTCTTTCCGCCTTGCCCAACTGCACCCACTCATCTCCCTCCTGGAAGTAGATAACGTACGCGATTCTGTCGAGGATAGCGCCGCTGGGTTTAGTATTCTCTACTTCCATCGTGATATCCACCAGAGCGTTTGTCAGGCTGAAGTCCTCAATGTCTATATCGGTGATGTCCACCTCTGCTCCCACAAGCCTGTCCCTCAGCCATGTCTTGACACTGGGGATGTTCATGACTGCGACAACACCGAAGCATATCGCTGCGGCAATGGCAAGAAACAAGAGCGCCGTGAGCACAGGCTTTCTCAATGGCTTGAGACGAGAAAGCCACCCCAGTCGTCTCATCAAGAAACACCCCTATCATCGTCTCGAATTGCTCTTGCCACTACAGATTCTGTGTAGGCCGTTATCCTATACAACGAAAAAGGTAGTTAGAGGTTAGGGGACAAAGCCCTAAGAGTTTTCTCTGCCCCCATTTCTCACTTCGCAATTTTCAAGTTGCATTTTGAATTTGCCTTGAGGCTTCATGTCCAGGGCGGCGCTTTGATATCGGTATTGGCGAAGTAGTCGTCGTCGAGTTGACGCTGGGCGACCCCGGACTCAACCGCAGCTTTTGCTACAGCGTGCGTCACCGCCAGGTGCACCTTGGGCTCGAGGGGGTTTGGCACAAGCTCGCCTTCAGATGTGGCGCTGGCTATGGCTAACGATGCTGCTTTATACATCTCATAGTTTATCTTGCTTGCCTTGGCATCCAGCGCGCCGCGCCATATTCCCGGGTAGCCCAGCAGGTTGTTGACCGACCTGCCGTCAGCGGCTAGAGCAGCCCCCGCAGCCTTGGCAGCCTCGGGTGTTATCTCAGGATAGGGATTCGACAGGGCGAAGATGATTTGCTTTTTCCTCACCTTGCCCGGCTTTATCAGGTCTCTTACTCCTGTGGTGCCGATAACTATATCAGCCTTCTGCATGATTTCGTCTAGGTTGGAAGGGATGCCTCCCGCCTCTGCATGACGTCTAACGCTGGCTTCAGTCTTCGCCGTGCCCAGCGCGGGTTTACCCGTGTATTGAAGAATAAACCTGCCTATAGAGAGTCCGGCAGCGCCCAGTCCGATTAGCCCCACCTTTGCCTCCTCCAGTTTGGCATTAGTGAGCTTGCAGGCATTGATTAAAGCTGCCAGCACCACCACAGCGGTCCCCTTCTGGTCATCGTGCATCACGGGGATGTTCAGCTCGTCTACCAGTTTGTCCTCTATATAAAAACATCGCGGCGAGGCTATGTCCTCCAACTGAATGCCGCCGAACGTGGGAGCTATATGTTTCACAGTCTCGATAATCTCGTCGGAATCGGTGGTGTTCAAGAGTACAGGTATTCCGCTGACCCCCACAAGCTGCTGAAGCAGGGCAGCCTTGCCCTCCATAACCGGCATCCCTGCCACGGGACCGATATCTCCCAGCCCGAGGATTGCTGTGCCATCGGTGACGATGGCGACAGAGTAGGGGATGGTGGTGTAGGCGTCCTTCCAGCCCGGTTGCCCCTGGATTAGCTTGCATACCTGAGCCACACCCGGGGTGTAAACCTTGCGCAGGGTGTCCAGCGTGGTGATGGGAACTGTGTTGATCATTTTTATTTTGCCGTTCTTGTGAAACTCGAGCACAGCATCCCTGACCTCAAGCACTGACACCTCTTTAAGCTTCGACACCTCGCTTATCACCTGTGCCAGTTGTTCTTCGTTCTCGGCAAATACGTCGATGTCCCTGACGGTGTAATGCGAACCCAGGTGCACCGTTGCTATATTGCCTATATCTACACCCACCTTGCCAATGGCTGTAGCCAGCTTGCCCAATGTGCCCGGGACAGAAGTGTTTTTGCAACGTAATGTCCTGACTATCTTATCCATCTTCGAGCCTCCCTAATATCGAGAGCGTCTAAAGACGCTTTTAGATGCTTGAACTGCTCTCTTCGTGTAGATTATAGCACGAATATAGTGCACAAAGCGGCTCATCTCGTATTAAGAAAGCATGGTCTCGCTTATAGAGCGCATTTGGCTATCCGAGTCAATCATAATATAATTGATAATATGGGATACACAGGGTGGAGCAAGAAGAAACACGATGACAGCTAACACTGAGAGCCTCCCGCTTTTTCTGGGCTCTGTCGTTCTCATTTCACTCACTGGTGTCATGATGCCGGGACCGGTAACCGCAGTTACCGTTACCAAGGGCTCGCGGCGCAAAGGGGCGGGGGCACTGGTGGCACTGGGACACGGCATCATCGAGATTCCTTTGATTTTCCTCATCTACCTGGGACTTGCCAGCTTCCTCGAGATGGAGGCGGTGAAGATAGGCGTGGGCTTGGCAGGTGGGCTGGTGCTCCTCTGGATGGCGTGGGGAATATTCAGAACCCGACCCACAGCCTTCGATGATAAGAGGGAAACTACTCATGGCTCTGTGGTTGCGGGAGTGGCGACGACTGCTGCCAGCCCTTACTTCTTCCTGTGGTGGGCCACGGTAGGTGCCGCTCTGCTGGTGAACGCCAGTGACTTCGGCAAAACCGGCGTCCTCGCCTTCGGAGCGGTACACTGGTTCTGCGACCTGGTCTGGCTCTTCTTCCTCTCCTGGGTAGTGTTCAAGTCGAAGAGGCTGTGGACGCCCAAGGTGAGCGCCGTGGTGTTCGGCATCTGCGCCGCAGTCCTGGCAGGATTCGGCGTCTGGTTCATCTACTCAGGCATAGACCTGGCAATCTCAGCTTAGCTACGCTCCATATCAGGGGATTTGTCCAGGGTTATATCTCAACGTGGTCTAATCAGAAGAATCGCGCTGGTAACACCGAGCAGCACCTTCTCCGCAGTGCTGCCGAATACCCACCGGCTAACCCCGGAGCGTCCATGCGTAGACATGGCGATGAAGTCAACCGGGTTTTTGCTCACATAATTAATGATTTCCTCGGCAGGTTTACCCACCAGCACCTCTGACTTCACGTTGAGGCCAGCGTCCTTGAGTTTCCTCTCTACCTTAGACAGATATTCTTCATCCCTGCGCTTAATTCGCGCCATGTGGTCTTCCCAATTCAGGGGTATGCCAGAGGGGTAATAAGCAGGAATCAGCACAGGCTCGCAGACGGTGAGCAGAAGCACCTGCATTGATTCTACGCCTGTCTCTCTGACAAGAGCTTCAACATAGGGGAGGACCGATTCGGCAAGCTCAGAGCCGTCCAGCGTAACAAGTATCCTACGATTGGGCCATTTATCGTGGATGATTTCCTCCGAAGCTCCAGACCTGACTAGGCACACGGGTATCCTGGAGGCACGAACAAGCTTGTCAGCTACGCTACCCAACCCCCAGCGCTTGACCCCGGAGCGTCCGTGCGTCGCCATCAGAATCAGGCCTATATCATGCTCATCAGCATAACGAAGTATCCCCTCAGCAGGGTAGTCCACAACTACGTCGCCTTTCACGACTATCTGCTTACCTTTCGTGCCGGTTCTTTTCTGCAGCTCCTCTGACTCTTTTCTGACCTTCTCGGCAGCGCGTTCGATGTAGGCGCGGTACTGCGATTCCGACCCTAACTCAGCGGCGTCGCAAACGTGTAGCAGCACCACCTCGAAACCCACTCTTGCAGAGAGCTCTCTCACGTAGGAGAAGACTGTTTCAGCCAGCTCGGAGCCATCCAACGGGACAAGCAGCCTCTTGTGAATTGCCATTTTCTCACCTCCGGTTATGCCCTAAATAATACATTACACAACGAGGTAATAAAAGAGGGAGTTTTGACCGAGGAATTCCAAAATGCAAAATGAGGTCATTTATCAATCCTTTTTCAGCCCCCTTAATCCCCCAGTCTTGGGGTATTTTGTATTTGGGGGACACCCCCAATGCCCCTGGCAGAGGGGTTCTGCCCCCCTCTGCACTCCCCGTTAGGAAACGGCCTCATGAAAAGAGGAGGCAACCTTAGAAAGTCGCCTCCTCAAAAAGTCCGCTTTATTATGGCGAAGGCTAGCCGGTCTTCTCGCCGCCTTTGCCTTCGTGTATCTCTTTAAGCCTCGCTATTGCCTCCTCGGCATCCATAGCAAAGGGCCAGCCCTGCGGCTTGGTGCCGATTATCTCCTCCTCGGCTAGCTGCTCTATCTCCTTCTTGGTCATGCCCAGGAACTTTGTGAGCACATACTCGTTGTCCTGACCCAGCGTCGGCGCCGGTCTGCGGATGTGAACCGGCGTCTCGGAGAACTTAACGGGGAACCCCGGATAGGGATGTGTCCCTGTGATGGGTCTGGTGACTGTCTCGAAGAAGCCTCTTGCCTCGATATGCGGGTCGCTCAGAACCTCTCCGTAGTTCAATACAGGACCTGCTGCCACCCTGGACTGCTGTAAAATTTGCATTATTTCGCGCTTGTCGTGCTTGCTCGTCCATTTCTCGATGTTCTTGTCCATCTCGTCGTGGTTCTCGTAGCGGCTCAGGGCGTCAGCGAACTTCTGCAGGCGTGTCCAGGCAGGATTGCCTATGGCATCGCAGAACCTGCCCCACTCCTCATCGGAGGAGATGGCTATGGTTACCCATTCATCATCGCCCTGGCAGCGATAGGCTCCCTGCGGGGCTAAAGAAGGATGGCGGTCACCCCTGCGCTTCTGCATCCTCTTGTTCATGGTGTAGTCCATGATGGGACCTGCCATGAAACTGGTGAACGCCTCTATCTGGGAGAGGTCAATGTGCTGCCCCTTGCCGGTGCGATGCTTATACTGTAAGGCAGTCATCACTGCCACCGCTCCCATCAAGCCTGCGGCGGGGTCTGCCACATATCCGGTCATAAAAGGCTGCTGACCGTCGCGGTAGCCGCTCACTATGGGCATGCCCGTTACCATCTCCACGTTGGGACCGAAGGTAACGTAGTTACGCCAGGGCCCAGTGGTGCCGAAGCCGGGCATGGAGAGCATGATGATGTTCGGCTTGATTTTCGTAAGCTCCTCGTAGGATAGCCCCCAGTTCTCCATAACGCGGGGGCTGAAGTTCTCAGTTACTATATCGCCGAGCTTCACCAGCCTCTTGAAGATATCCTTGCCCTTGGGGTTATTCATGTTGAGCGTTATGCCGTACTTGTTCTCGTTCGCCCCGTTGAACACGGCAGACCACTCATAGCCATCAGGGCTTGGCCATCCTCCGAGCAACCTGAGGTAATCCAAGCGCTGAATGGACTCGATTTTAATTACCTCAGCGCCCAGGTCGGCAAGCAGCGCGGTAGCCATGGGACCTGCCCAGTAGATGCAGGCATCTATAATTGTCACGCCTTGCAATGGTAGTCCTGACATAATAACCTCCTCTTGGAGAAATTTTAAATTATAAACTCTAAATCCTAAACCGCCTGGAGCATCCGCTCCAGGCCACCCCTAAATGATGTCCTCCTCTTTCAACTTCACCAGGTCATCTTTCTTGTACCCCAGGCGTTCGCAGTAAACCTCCTCGTTGTGCTCGCCCAGCAGGGGCGCTCTCCCCGCGTGCCAGGGCGTCTCGCTGAGCTTGAACGGGGCGCCCGGGTAGGTCAGCTTGCCTGTTGCAGGATGGTCTATATCTTCGAAGAACTTCCTTGCCTTGTGCTGCGGCGTGTGCAGCAACTGCTCCGGGTTGGGCACGATAGTTAGAGGCAGCCTGAGCTCCTGAGCAGCATGGAAAACATCCTCCATGCGCTTGTCCTTGAGCCAGGATACGATGATAGCGGCTATCTCCTCGCGGCGCTCCTCTCGCAGCATGGGCGTCTCGTACTCCGGCTTCTCTCTCAGCTCGGGCATCTCCAGAAGGGCACACAGCGATTCCCAGTGAATCTGTGTGGGGAGATAGAAGCCCACGTAGCCATCCTTGCAGGGCAGGATGCCCCAGGGGAAGCGTATGCCCGCCCTCTTCCTGATGAACCCTGCGTAGGAATAGACCACCGTCATTGATGGCTGCATGGTATGGAAGGCTTCCCATATCGAGACGTCTATGTGCTGCCCCTTGTTGGCCTCATCGCAATAATAGAGGGCTGACAACGATACCAGCGCCCCGTACAGTCCCGCCACGTACTCAGATACATTGTTGCCTATCCTCAGAGGCTCGCGGTCGGGCTCGCCCAACTCGTACATTATGCCGCTCAAGCCCCAGATATTGAGGTCGGTCGCCCTGAAGTCGCGGTAAGGACCGGTCTGCCCGAAGCTGGATATGGAGGTCATCACCAGCTTGGGATTTATCTTCTTAAGCGTCTGGTAATCCAGACCCAAACCCGGCATCACGCGGGGGCTGAAGTTCTCCACCAGAATGTCAGCCTGCTTCACCAACTCCTGGAAAAGCTTTACTCCTGTGGCGCTTTTCAGGTTGAGCGTGACGCTCTTCTTGTTGGTGTTGAGATACAGGAAGAGCCCGCTCTTCTCAGGATGCGGCTCATCGTGGAGGAACGGCGCCATAGACCTTGTGGGGTCTCCGGAGCCGGGCTTCTCCAGCTTTACCACCTCGGCGCCGTAGTCAGCCAGCATCTTGGTGCAGTAAGGTCCCGCAATATAGTGGGTCAAGTCGAGTACTTTAACCCCAGCTAAAGCCTTTCCTGTCATGGCAACCCCCTCGTAAATAAATACTAAATACTAATTTCTAGATACTAAACAATATCAAGTGTTATAGATTTAATGTTTATTGAAGCTGGCTTCGATTACCAAGTCCTCCCCTCTCCTGTAAACCCTTTGGAATGACAACCTTAACGCCTGTTTAACCTTACGTATGCCCAGCTCTCCCACAGCCTCCACCCCCTTCCCCATAACCTTCGGCGCTATAATCGCTATCACCCTGTCCGCAAGGCGTTGCCGCAAAAAAGACGTGATAGTCTTTGCTCCTCCTTCAACCAGAACCGAAGATATATCCCGCCTCCCCAGCTCCTCGAGCAAGTCTTTCAGGTCAACATCACCCGCCCTGTCTGACTTGACCGTCAGCACCTCGATGTCCATGCGTTTCAAAGTGGACAGCTTCTTTTTATCGGCTTTCGAGGTGGTGGCGATGATTGTGCGAGCAGCCTCCTGTTCCTGGAGTATCTTCGCCTTCAAGGGGATTCTCAGCTTGCTGTCCGCGACGATGCGAACGGGGTTTCTGCCCTTCGCCAGTCGCACCGTAAGCTGAGGGTCATCCTGAAGCACAGTTCCCACCCCCACCATGACCGCATCGTGCTGGCTGCGCAGCATGTGAGCGTACTTTCTTGCGGGCTGGGAGCTTATCCAGCGGGAATCCCCGGTGGTGGTGGCGATGCGACCATCCAAGGTCTGGGCGCATTTCAACGTAACAAACGGCATCCCCGTCTGAATATATTTGAAATAAACCTCGTTGAGCTTTTGGCACTCCTCATCGAGCACACCAGTCCTTGTCTTGATGCCCCGCTGCTTAAGGATTCCCACACTTCTGCCGTTTACCCTGGGGTTGGGGTCTGTGGTTCCGATAACGACCCTTCTCCATTTGTATTTGAGCAGGGTGTCCAGACAGGGAGGCGTCTTCTTCCCCTGATGGCAGCAGGGCTCCAGGGTGACGTAGAGCGTTGCGCCGTTTATTTTGCCCTCAGCATTCTTGATGGCGTTAATCTCGGCATGAGGTCCCCCGAAGCGCTCGTGGTAGCCCTTGCCTATTACCCTGCCGTTTTTCACAATCACAGCGCCCACCATGGGGTTAGGGCTGGTCTTCCCCAGCCCGCGGCGAGCCAGGCGCAGCGCCATTTTCATGTGATGTTCGTCGTTCAATTCGGGCATGTCTACCTTCGATTAGGAAACCAGAGGTTATGTCTCAGTATATACACCCGAAGTAGCATGGTCAACCGCAGGGTAGAGGGATTTTCCCGCTCGCCGTGGGTGTTATCAGACCCAGCATAAAAAGCGATGTTGTATAATAGATTTCCTGAAGGCTGATAGCTGACTGCTTATGATAAGGCCGAAGTTCTGGTATTGCCCTTTTTGTGGCTACATGTTCATGGACACAGGCAAGGGCAACCTGAAAGAAATGTGCTGCCCCATGTGCGGAGAGGAAGCCATGCCCTGCTGGGAATGCATCCGCACCGGTGAGTTCAACACGATTTTGTGCAAAATGTGCGAGAATAGAGCTAGGTGCAGGACAAGTAACTTCTGAGAGCTGACAGCTGTAAGATCACCTCCACCGCCACACCATGTGCCCGTCTTTTGCATCGTACCTCAGCAGCCCGGCATCAAGCCACTTCGTGACCCTTTCATTGATTTGATGCCGGGGATATGGTAGAGCCTCTCCCTCCAACTGGCAGTATCCTGCCAGCCCGCAGTGTCATTTGTGTTATAATAATCAAGTGTCGCGAAGGTAACCGAGGAGGCGCATCAGAGGATGGTAGATAAGCCAGAAGTGCCCTTCGGGAAAATAACCGAGAAGGGTCTAGCCAAGATGAAAGCTACATTTGGCAGACCCCATTATCCCCAGGTGCAGAACGCAGTGGCTTCGCAGGATGGCATAAGGCAGTTCGCCTGGGGGATTGGAGACGACAACCCACTCTGGTATGATTTGGAATACGCAAGGAAAAGTAGATATGGTCACATAATTGCGCCTCCCTTCTTCCTCTACGCTGTGGCTGCACCCCAGGGTATGGAGGGATTGCCCGGTGTACACGCCTTCCATTGTGGCTGCGCCTGGGAGTGGTTTCAAATAATACATGTTGACGATCGGCTTACCTGTGTGGATATACCAACCGACCTTGTGGAGAAGCAGGGTAAGATGGGTGGGCGGCAGTTCCTGCAGTTGGGGAAGACAATATACAGAAATCAAAGAGGCGAGATTGTAGCGGTCAATGAGAGAGCGACTATGAGGATTGAGAGGCAGGCAGCTAAGGAAAAGGGTAAGTACACCAACATAACGAAATACAGGTATACCGAAGGTGAATTGCTGAAAATCGATGAGATGTATCAAAAAGAGGAGGTCAGAGGCACCAATCCCAGGTACTGGGAGGATGTCAATCTGGGTGATGAGCTAACGCCTGTTGTCAAAGGCCCACTCGCTCTTACCGATATGGTGGAGTTCATGGTAGGGATAGGTGGTGGTCAAGGTGCTCACCGAATACGTTGGAAATACATGAAGAGGCACCCAATGTGGGGCGTGCGAGACCCCGAGACGGGTACGCTTGAGCCCATGGCCGATGTGCACTACGAATCTGCGAAATCCGACGCGATAGGGGTGCCTATAGCCTACGATCTTGGCATCCAGAGGTTCTCATGGGCTGGGCATTTGATAACGAATTGGATGGGAGACGATGGTTCCTTGAAGAAACTTAATGCCCGCTGCATACTTTTCAATGTGCTCGGGGATACGCAGTTTCTGAGGGGTACGGTTGTTAAAAAATATCAGGAGGGGAACGAATATCTTGTCGACATCGAGATTCGGGCTGAGAATCAACGTGGAGAAAACACCATGCCTGGGTTTGCGACAGTCTCTCTCCCCTCAAAGTCTAGATGGGTCTAGGCCGGCACTAAACAGGCCTCTTTTTAGACTCCTTGAGAAACGCGGAGTCTGTGGTACTACCATCTCCAAGATATGAGTGCAGCGTAAGCATGGCTATTTAGAAAGGGAATCCTAGATAAGGAGGTCAAACATGGGACTTTCCCTATATGATCCGTACCAGCATACGAATGAGTGGACACAGGAGACGTATGATGCTCTGGGAAGGGCAAGGGACATAATTGAGGAATGGTGGTTGCCCAACCGGCGTGCGCTCGACCGCCTGGGCGGGGTGCTGGCAATGACAGAGATGTCCGATGCTTACTATGGTTTGTACAAATCGATAATAGACGGTGGCTTCTTTGGCAGGACTATACCCAAGGAGTATGGGGGTCCCGGATGGAGCCTTCTCCAGTGTGGCTTGTTTTCGGCTGAGCTTGCTAAGATGTCATTTAGCCCGGCGATCGACAACTTGTTTGCCTATGGCGAGCCGATGGTTCAA
>CAYHAX010000120.1:0-16220 GCA_964354695.1 uncultured Dehalococcoidia bacterium | reverse complement strand
TCAATGAAGCAAAAGACCAAAGTCCTTATCGCTGATGACCATGCCCTTCTACGTGAGTCTATGCGCAACCTGCTGGACCGCCAGGACGATATTGAAGTGGTTGGGGAAGCCTCCGATGGAGAGGAGGCAGTCGAGTTAGCCTCTCAGCTAAAGCCGGATATCGCTGTAATGGATATCGTGATGCCCAAGCTGAACGGAATTGAGGCAAGCAAAGAGATAAAAAAAGTAAGCCCCAGTACCGCCATTATAATCCTGACTGCCTATGATGATGCTCAATACGTTTTGGGATTGCTGGAGGCAGGGGCTGCCGGGTATTTGCTGAAAAGCGCTCGCGGTAGCGATGTCGTGGCAGCTATACGGGCTGTCAGGGAGGGCGAGTCGGTCCTCCACCCCTCTATAATCGCTATGCTTCTCAAGCGGGCGATGGGCATACAGACTGAAGAAAACAAGGGCAGAGGGAGGGAAAAGCTCACTGAACGCGAAGTCGAAGTGTTGCGGTTGGCAGCACTGGGCATGAGTAATAAGGAAATAGCTGAGAAGCTCTCAGTAACTGTGCGTACAGTGAAGGCTCATATCTCAAACCTTTTTGCCAAGATGGATGTTGCTTCGCGCACTGAGGCTATACTTAAAGCGATGAGAGAGGGGTGGCTTGAACTTGAAAAGGCCCCCACCAACATAGACAACGAATAAAGCGTTGCGGAACTCTGTGCTCTCTTCACTAATGATAATAGACCTTCAGCGATAGACTTCAACTGTTCCCAGCGAAGCTTATCATTGAGTTGGACTGAATATGTATCGTGGTAGAAGGCTAATTATCCTGAGCACCCTATCCGGCTTGCTGGCTCAAGCCGAGAGTCTCGAGGATATATTCCCTACGGCTATCGAGATAGTAGCCGATGTCATGGAGATAGAGGTAGCCCTTCTCTATTTTCTGGATGACAAGAAAGGCGAACTAATCCTGTCAGCATATCGCGGTGTGCCCCGGGAATTTGCCCTGGGGGTGGATAAGATGAAACTCGGCGAGGGCTTCAACGGGCGAGTGGCGGAGACGGGTGAGCCGTTGATGGTGAAGGATGCTGCCAAGGACCCCCGTTTGTCCAGGGAAGCGGTACGCCGCGAGGGGCTCAGGGCTCAGCTCGTTGTCCCCATGAAATCTAGAGGGCAGGTCGTGGGCACAATCTGTGTGGCTTCACGCCAGAAGCGGGAATTTCCTACCGAAGAGATAGAGCTATTGACAGCTATCGGCAATCAGATTGGCATAGCCATAGATAAGGCTCGTCTTTATCAAGAGCAACAGTTTATGACGGAGCTTTTGCGGCAATCCGAGGCTAAATACCGCGAGCTATTTCAGGATGCTAGCGACGCCATTATTGTCCATGACATGGAGGGCAGAATCACTGATGCCAACAAAGGCTGCGAGAAGCTTCTGGGTTATGCTATACACGAGTTAGAGGGAAGGGATGTCTCTGACTTTCTTGGTCCCGATGCCCTCGCCCTCGCTAGGCGGATACGGCGGAAGGTGCTCGATGGAGAGAGAATCGACCAGCGGTATGAACAGCGTTTGTTGAGAGGAGATGGCTCTGAGGCAATCATCGAGGTTGCTAGCAGGCTCAAAACTTCCGATGGCAATCCTGTCGGGTTCGAGCATATCGGACGCGATGTAACTGAAGAACGAAAGATGCGTGATAATCTTCGTTTTGTGCTCAAACGGGTCCTCATGGCGCAGGAGGACGAGCGCAAACGCATCTCGCGTGAGCTTCACGATGACGCCAGCCAATCCCTGTTGCTGCTGATACACCGTTTGGACTCGATAATATCCGAGCCTGGGGATAAGCTGCCCAAGCAGGTGCGTGATAAACTAACCCAGTTGCATAGCCTTGCTCTGGAGATTCTGGAGGGCTTGAGGCACTATGCGCAGGAACTCAGGCCAGCCATTCTGGACCACGTTGGTTTAGTAGCTGCGCTGAAATGGATGGCAGAGAGCGTGAGCCGCGAGCATAGGACTGAAGTCAGCGTAGAGGTGAGCGGAGCGGAACGCGACCTGTCCCCTGAGACTAAGCTTGTGATTTTCCGCATCGCTCAGGAGGCGTTGACCAATGCCAAGAAGCATTCCGAGGCAACCAAGGCCTTGGTAAAAGTGGAGTACAGTGCGGATAAGGTTTTAATAACAGTTGCTGACAATGGCAAGGGTTTCGAGCCTCCCAAAAGGCTGGGCGATTTTGCCAGCGGGGGTATGTTGGGGCTTGCCGGCATGGAGGAACGTGCCAGTCTGCTCGGCGGCACGTTGACGGTCAAATCCAAGCCGGGCAAGGGCACCACAGTAGTTGCAGAATTGCCTCTAAGCTAAGCACTGATAGCTGACTGCTGAAGGCTATATGAACGCCAGCACCAGATTGTTGAAAACAGCGACGATAGCCATAATTGCATAAGGCACGAGCAAAAACACAAATGCAGCCCTGCTGAAACCCTTAAAGCCGTACTTATAAAGGATGAAGCGCAGGGCTAATGCTGCAAGCGATATAGCGAGCACAGCGCCTAGGTCCACCAGAAACAGCCCCCCGAATCCGCCTTTCTCCAGCGCCCAGCTTGCCAGCGCACCACCCTCGTTGAGATACCTCTTTCCGCTCAGTTCCAGTACGGCATAGGTGCTGAGGTAGTCCAGAGCAGCCACAGTACCCACAAAGAAAAGAAGCTGACGTTCCGTCCAGGGCCAGAGGAACCTCGAGATCTTCTCCACAGAGTTCTCAACGCGGCGGTCCCTTTCTACCGCTTTCCTGACCCTGCCCTTCATCCATTGCAGCACTGGTGACATAGCATCTCCCTTATGCAAGCTGCTCTACCCTGCCCTTTCCTTTATTAACTAACAAGTCGAAATACAGCAAGTTAAAAGTATAACGCATAGCCTGTCCGGGTGGTATCCTACTTTCGTACTGCTTGAGACATACAACCGTAGCCGTTCGTGGTGAGCTGGTCGAACCACGAACGGAGTCATTACGGTCTCAGTTCGCCCTGAGGGATTAAGAGAGGGCATCCGCCTCAGGCGGATGCCCCTACTAAAATGCCTTAACGACGAGCCTATAATTTCAGGCTGATGTGCTCTTTCACAAGCTCTCCCAGCCGCTCCACCTTTTTCTGGTGGGAGAACCTGGCTTTGTCTAGGATATTCTCCAGAGCTTCCATGGTGGGCACTGTGCCCTCTTTAACTGACACTACGGGCACCGCCATTTCGGTGGCGTGACCCAGGACATTGGGCAGAGGCTTTATATCTCCGGTGAGGACTAGGCAACTGGTCGAAGTCGCCAGGGCTGCCAACTGGATGTCGGGGCGGTCGCCGCGGGTGACCACTGCCTTGTTTTGCTTTAGACTGAGGTAGGAGACCGCAGGGTCGGGTGACATAGCTCCCACCATCACGCTTTCCACCAGATTTCCTGAGCTCTTTGGCGAATTCAGGATGCTGCCTCCCAGAAGCTCGGCAAGCTCTCCGACGCTGACAGACAGCAGCACTCGGTCCTCGGGCAGTGCGCCCAGGACTTTGATGCCGTTTTGCTCTATTGACTTCACGATGGTGGCTTTAACTGAATCCATCCTGCGCTGTGGCACGGCATTGATAACTACCCCGAGCAAGTGGCCTGCTAATGCTTTGGCTGCGGATACAATCTGGTTGGCATCGAGGTCGCTCTGATAGCGGACAATGAGTATAGCCTTGGCTCCCAGAGCTTCCACCGTATGGCTTCCTGCGAGCGCTGCGCCGCTGCCTGCCTTGAAGCCGCTTACGCCCTCAATCAGCACCACATCCTTGCCCTGAGAGACCTTGCCGAAAGACTCCCTGGCTTTCTTGAGCCAGGCAGGCTCCTTCTCGTTAGCTGTGGACTGGAAGTCCTTTGCGCTGAGCGACGTCGGGCAGAGCAAGTCGACTGGTTCCTCTAGTGCCAGAGCCTTCTTTATGAAATCGGTGTCCTGGTCAGCCGTGCCAGTGCTGGCTTTCTCAGTGGGGATGGCTACGGGCTTGAAGAACCCAACCCTTTCCCCCTCTGCTTTAAGGTTCCTACCCAGGGCAGCGCAGAGAGCGCTTTTCCCGGCAGCCTCACCCATAGAGGTAAGGTACAAAGCAATCATTGGTGCCCCCCTTTATTACCAGACCGACTTTTCGCTTTTCAGTGAAACCAGCGTGTAAAGTATAGCATATCTGCGCACCCAGTCCAAGTCTGCACCTGGACTCGAAAAAAAAGGTTACTTCTGGTAGAATGCGCAGGGCATTAATACAGAGGTTTTCAATGCCAAGGAGGCCAGATGAGGAAAATATGGGCACCCTGGAGGATAGAATATATAAGGAGTGCAAAGGGAGAGGGGTGCATCTTTTGCCAGAAACCCACGGAGAAACGCGATAGGCAAAACTACATCCTGTTCAGGGGGAAGAAGAACTTCGTTATGTTAAACCGTTATCCTTATAATCCTGGTCACATTATGGTAGCGCCCTACAGGCACCTTGCTGCATTTGAGGAGCTGACCGATGAGGAGTTGTTCGAGCACTTCGACCTCATGAGAAAGTGCACTAGGGCGCTAAAAGGTGCTTACAAGCCCGATGGTTTCAACATCGGCATAAACCTGGGGCGGGTAGCCGGTGCTGGGGTGGAGGGGCATGTCCATACCCACATCGTACCTCGCTGGAACGGCGACACCAATTTCACTACCGTGGTATCCGATCTCAGGGTGATACCGCAGGCTCTCGCCTCTACCTACTCAGAATTGAAAGGGAGGATAGTCTGAGGGCAGAATAGTGAGCTGCGAAATGGCACTCCCGCGTAAGCGTGAATCCAGAGTATGGGCCGAGCACGCTTGTACCCCTGCTTATTTTTTCACATGCCGCTAGACATTTCTTATTATTTATCTTATAATTTATTATCCAGAGGGATAGTGATTTATTTCACAAATCAGTAGCGGTTGAGCGGGCTGCTACTGTGCGGCAGAGCTATTCAGGGAATAGTAGACACTATTATCTAGAGGTTTGGGAGCACCTTTTGCTGGTATTAATTCAGGCTAGTTGTATCTTGGCTTTCCCTTAGACTCTCCGCCCCCTATTCAGAGTTTTCCCACTCAATAAGGTGCAGTCTCTACCTTGTCAATTGCCCTATAGCTTGCATAACCTGCGAAGGAGGCACGATTATGTGGAAGACCGAGAGCAGAGGAATAGCCCGTGCGGAGGAGGCGGTAAAGCAGTACTTACCCCCCTGTCAAATCAAATGTCCCATCAATGAAGATATTCAGCGGACAAATGTGCTCATATCGCTCCTCCCCGAGGATATAAATCAGGCGAGGGAGGGGATAATCCAGATAAGTGAGTACCTCTATCAAAAGAATCCTTTCTTCAACCTCTGTGGTTACATCTGTGGTCTATGCGAGCTCGAGTGCAACTACAAGTCTAAGGGAGGGGCGATCAGGAGAAGGCTTCTCAAGAGGTTTTTGTCTGATTACTACACCGATTATCTGAACCAGAAAGATGAATTCAATATAGTCAAAGATAAGGAGAATGTTGCCGTCATAGGCGGTGGGCCGGGTGGTCTGATGTGCGCATATGCCCTCAGCAAAAAGGGATACAGGGTAACGATATTCGAAGCCTCTAACCGCCTGGGTGGGGCGCTGTGGTTGATACCGAACTACCGTTTGCCCGAGGATGTACTGAAGACGACTGTCAATAGCCTGGTCAGAATCGCCGGTATAGATGTCAAATTCGGCGCAAAGCTGGGTGAGGGCAAACTCACAATCGAGAGGCTAAGGAATGAGGGTTATAAAGCAATTTTCCTGGCTAAAGGGACACCGTATCCCAGGGTTCTGACATTTGATGGTGAGGTGGTGGAAGGGCAGGACCTTTCGGGAGTCATGTATGGGCATACTCTCCTTTATGAGGTCAGCCACGGCAACATCGGGCCGGACTATTTCAGGGACAAGAAGCTGGTCGTAATCGGCGGCGGCAATGTGGCTTTCGATGTCGCCAGGACTTCGAAGAGGCTGGGTGGAGATGTAACCATTGTCTGTCTGGAGAGCGAGGACAAGACTTCCAAGGATGGTATCCCCGCTGATGAAGAGGAGATAACAGCAGCATGGGAGGAGGGTATAAGAATAGTCTACTCTCGTGGTGTGAGGAAGATTATCGGGGAGCATGGGAAGTTCAAAGGTATCGACTGCCCGAAGTGCGCCAGTGTATTTGATGAAGCGGGTTTCAACCCCAAGTTCGACTGCTCAGACTGCGTAGACCTTCAGGGGGAACTGCTCATAATCACTGTGGGGCAACTAGCAGACAGGGCCTTCTTGCAGAGGGAAGGGCTGGTAGACGAGAGAGGTCGACTTGTAGTTGACCCCTTCACTTTGCAGAGTCTGAAAAAGGATAGCGTATTTATAGGCGGCGATGTCAGGAGGATCGGCTTCATGGTAGAGGCCATGAAGGAGGGGATGGTCGCTGCTGAATCGATAGAAAGGTTCCTGAGGGGTATGGATATGAGGGAGGGGAGGAAGAGGGACTATCAGGGATATAGTCTCCCGTTCAGGAAAGACTACAAACCGGAGATCGAAGTAGTCTGGATACCTCCTGAGAAAAGGATGCATTTCCAGCTGTTTGAGACAGGACTCACCCTCGAGGAGGCAAGAGCTGAGGCGAAGAGGTGTGTTACCTGTGGGCCTTGTGTGTCGTGCAAGGCCTGTGTCTCCATCGGTTTCGAAAAGTCGTTGTATGCGGTTGAGGTGGACCGGGAGAGGTGCAGCGGTTGCGGCCTGTGTGTATACGCCTGTAACTACGATGCGGCTCATTTGACAACAGAGATTGAGGGGAAGATTGTATCCTCAACAGACATGTTTAAGTGCAAATCTTGTGGCATGTGTGCTGTAGCCTGTCCTTCTGATGCTAGAATATTGGTCGATGATGATACAGAGCAGAGAATAACCAAAGTGATTGCATCTCTGTAAGAAAGACTTGAAAGGAAAAAGAAATGAACAGCTATGAACCCAAACTAGTGTGCTTTTCCTGCAAGTTCAGTTGGGGGTATTTAACCGATGAGCACGTATTGTTAAAACAGATAAAGAACTGGGTGCCCATCATCTGCAGTGGTAAAGTCGACAGCTTTCATATACTTAACGCCTTCAAGCAGGGGGCTGATGGAGTGCTGATACTCGGTTGCCGTGGAGGCGATTGTCATTACCAGGACGGTAATTACGAAGCGAAAAAGAGGGTTCACCTTCTCCATAGAGTGCTCGAGTCCTATGGGATAGAGAAGGAGAGGCTCAAGATAGAACTATCTATAGACCCTGAGGGTAGCAAGATCCCGCAGCTTGTGAAGGAGATGAGCGACAGGCTCAGGAAATTGGGCCCTGTGAAGAAAATAGGGGAGCGTGCAGGAGCTGCGTCAACAGTCTAGGAGAAAGGAAACGAAGATGGCAAAGAAACCGAAGGTTGCTATTACATGGCTCGGTGGTTGTGGAGGCTGTGACGAGGCAGTTGTTGACATAAACGAAGTGCTTTTAGGTGTGGCTAACGCCGTTGACCTGGTGCTGTGGCCAATCGCCTTGGATTTCAAGTACCACCATATTGAGCAGATGCAAGATGGTGAAATAGCGCTGAGCATTATCAATGGGAATGTCAGGAACTCTGAGCAAGAGGAAATAGCGAAATTGCTCAGGAAGAAATCCCAGCTTGTTTTGGCCTTTGGTGCCTGCGCCTGTTTCGGCGGGACGCCTGGCATGGCCAACTTCAGGTCGAAAGAGGATATCTTCAACTGGGTTTATCGCGATGCGCCGACGGTGGTCAATCCCAAAAACAACGTTCCTCAGACGAAAAGCCAGGTCAATGGGAAAGAGTTGACGCTGCCGAGGTTCTATGAGCAGGTTTTCGCGTTGAACCAAGTGATAAATGTTGACTATTACCTGCCCGGATGCCCTCCCCCTCCTTATCTGGTGATGAATGCCGTGAGTGCAGTCCTTGAGGGGAAACTGCCCCCCAAAGGTTCAACCCTTGCGCCACATAAGGCTATGTGTGATACATGTCCACGAAATAAAACTAAACCGTCCAGGATCGCACTGAAAGATATCAAGAGGATTCATGAGGTCGAGGCTGACCCTGAGTCTTGCTTCCTGACACAGGGGGTAATCTGCCTGGGGCCTGCTACTCGCACTGGGTGTGGAGAATCTTGTATTAGTATCAATATCCCCTGCCGGGGATGTTTCGGCCCTGTGGAAGGAGTTGTGGACTCAGGGGCGAAGTTCGTTTCTGCTCTGGCGTCCATAATTGATGCAGAGGACGAGGCTGAGATGAAAAGGATCGTTGACGAGATAGATGACCCTGCGGGCTTGTTCTATCGTTTTACCTTGCCAGTATCCCTTTTGAAAGGGAAAAGGGCCTAACAAATTTGAGGAGCTGTGAAGATGGCTAAAAAGGTAACAATAAACCCCATTACTAGACTCGAAGGACACGGGAAAATAGAGATCTTCTTAGATGACAAAGGGAATGTGGAGGATGCTTACTTTCAAGTAGTCGAATTGAGGGGTTTTGAAAGGTTCTGTATCGGCAGGCCTGCGGAGGAGATGCCGAGGATAGTGCCCAATATATGTGGAGTATGCCCTTCGCCCCATAATATGGCGTCTACGAAGGCTCTTGATGACCTGTATGGGGTTGAGCCTACACCGACTGCCAAGTTGATAAGGCAGCTCCATTACAATGCGTTTTATGTGGAAGACCACTATGTCCACTTCTTCTTCCTAGCTGCCCCGGATTTCGTGCTTGGCCCGGATGCAGACCCTGCCTTGAGAAATATCGTCGGTGTAGTTAAGCAGGTGGGGTCGGATATCGGCGGAAAGGTGATTAACGTAAGAAAAAGGTGCAGGGACATAATCAAGCTCATTGCCAGCAAGCCCTGCCATCCGGAGGGTGGCTTACCCGGGGGGGTGTCCAGGGGTATTACTGAGGAGGAGAGGAAATGGATAAGGGAGACAGCCGACTTCAGTGTTGAGTTTGCTCGATTTACCTTGGAACTATTCAAGCAGGTTGTCCTGGATAACAAAAAATACCTTAACCTTGTGCTCAATGACGCTTACAAGCTCAACACCTATTATATGGGATTGGTGGACGAGAATAAGAGAGTCAACTTTTATGAAGGTAAGTTGAGGGTGGTCAATCCTAAGGGTGATGAATATGCGCTATTTGACTATCGCGATTACATTAGCCAGATAGGAGAGTGGGTCGAACCCTGGACATACATAAAGTTAACGCATCTAAAGAAAATAGGATGGAATGGTTTGAACGAGGGTGAGGGGACCTCATTGTACCGGGTTGGGCCCCTAGCCAGGCTAAACGTAGCTGAGGGTATGTTGACACCGCTGGCACAAAAGGAATACGAGTCCATGTTTGATACACTAGGTGGTAGACCAAGTCACCATACTCTTGCTTACCATTGGGCGAGGCTGGTCGAGGCTCTACAAGCTGCGGAGCATATGCAGAGGATTGCTAATGACCCCCTGCTGACAAGCAAGGACATTCGTAATATGAATCTACAATTGAGGAGACGGGGGATCGGTTGTGTCGAAGCGGCCCGGGGGACGTTAATACACCATTATGAGACCGATGATCGTGGTATAATTACAAAGGTCAACCTGATTGTGGCAACCCAGCATAATGCAGCCCCTATATGTCTTTCCGTGAAGAAGGCGGCTCAGGCCTTTGTAAAAGGCCCTGAGGTTAAGGAGGGGCTGCTTAATATGGTAGAGATGGCATTCAGAGCCTATGACCCCTGTCTTGCATGTGCAACTCATACCTTGCCGGGCGAGATGCCACTGACAGTGGACATAAGAGATAAGAATGGCAATTTGATACGCTCTGTACAGAGACCGTGACTTCGGGTAGCAGACTGCATTATATACTGCATTATAGCTAGTTCAGGGGTTTGCCATCTGAGCTTGATTAGGCGGATGGCTCATGACACTCTACAATAGGCAGATGCACAGACTTCCTCAGTGCCTCGCCCGCAATTTTACCAAGGACAGTTTTTTGAGCTTTCTGGACATTGTGTTAGACTATGTCCGGAAGGCTGGAGCCAGGGATAAGGAAGCCGCTCAAGAAGATGAATAACGTTATCTCCAGAGAACAAAGCGCGACCGAACACACCCCTGAGGAGAGAGCGTTGCTATTTCGACTCGGGGTGTATATCAAAATAAGATGGCTTATTGTTCTTATGGTTGTTTTCGCCACTCTTTTTGCCTCCTTGGTATTTAATATCGACTTTCCCACTCTGCCAGTGTACATAATTTGTGCCATTATCGCTTCATATAATCTGATATTTGTTCGCCAGGCGCGGCGTCTGGAAGCTGGCAAAGTTGGACAGGTAATAGAAAGAGCTCAGGCCTCAGCGAACATTCAGATCGTCCTCGACCTGTTGATGCTGACCGCGTTGATGCATTTCGCTGGCGGAATAGAAAACCCATTCATATCCTTCTATGTGGCACATACTATTGCAGCGAGTATATTGCTTCCTCAAAGAAGGGCTTATGCACTGGCTACCTTGGTGCTTTTGGCGATTACGCTACTTGTATTGCTGGAGTATTATGGTGTCATCCCCCATGTGAACCTTCAGGGGTTTGTACTTGAAACTCGATACAAGGACTCAAGCCGTGTGATTGGTGTTCTGGTTGCTTTGGCTACTCTAGTCTATGGTTGTACTTATGTAGTCACCGCTGTCTCCGGGGAACTGAGGCGTAGGCAACAGGAAATGGTAAAACTCATGGACCAGCTTCTTGACAAGCGAAACAAGGAGCTGGAACAGGCATCAAAAGAGGTAGTCAAACTGGAAGAAGAAAGGCGTCACTTTGCCCGGTTTCTCGGTGTTGTCGCTCATGACCTGCAATCCCCCCTTGTCGCTACCCAGAGTCTCATATCTTATATATTAGACGGATTTACCGGGACGATTACAGACGGGCAAAGAGATTTACTGGAAAGGGGTATTCGGAGAATCGATGGGCTCTTAACACTGATTACCGACTTGCTGGATATCCCTCGTATCGAAACTGGGCAGATAACGCGAGAAATGCGGGAAATCTCCTTTATTGAAGTAGTCAAACGTTCTCTTGAAGGCATGGATAACCTGGCGCAGCAGAAGGGTATAACACTGAAAGCAGAATTGCCTGAGAATCTGCCCAAAATCAACGGGGCGAGCCGCAGGCTACAGCAAGTGGTAACCAATCTGGTAAGTAATGCCATCAATTACACGAATGAAGGTATGGTATTGGTCAGGGTAACTGACAGCGACAACGATGTACGTTTTGAAGTGATAGACAGCGGAATTGGCGTCCTACCCGAGGACTTGCCGCGATTGTTTAATGACTTCTTCCGCGGCAGCAATGCGGGTAGCAAGGGAACCGGATTAGGACTGTCCATATCCAAGAGGATAGTAGAAGCCCATGGCGGTAAAATCTGGGTTGAAAGCCCGGACCCGGAAACAAAAAAAGGAAGCAAATTCGCTTTTACTCTTCCCAAAAAGCCAGCGGCTATGCACCAATAGAAGCGGGAATAAACGCATGTCGGTTTGTGGTAGAATAAACACTAAGGAGGTAATCGGCCATGAAGCAGAAACCCAAGATCCTAATTGTTGACGATGACGTTGATCTCGTGAAAGTGATGAAAGGGACTCTGGAAAGTAAGCCTTATGATGTAATCGTAGCCTATAATGGAAAAGAGGGGCTGGAGAAGGCTAAAAAAGAAAAACCCGATTTGATTATGCTGGACATAATGATGCCGGTGATGGACGGGTTTAGCTTTGCTGAGCAATTCGCTAAAGACCCGTCGATTGCGAAAATACCGGTGCTGGCACTGACCAGCTTCTCTGATTCACTGGGGCAGCCGTTTACATTCGAGGTTTCTGAGTATCTTCGAAAACCACTGAAACCTAAGGACCTCATTGCTAAGGTCGAGGAGCATCTTAAAAGGAAAGGCCTCTAGACATACGAATAATCGATGCCTGCAAGAAAGATGGGGCTGGGGAGTCTCCGATGTAGCGAAGTTCGCTGAACTCACAAGGATTAGGCCAGTAGGTATGACTTGCTTTTGCGCGTGACTATGCTTGCGGGAGGGCTAAAAGATAGGGAAGCTGATGATAGGTTCAGGTGTTGGACCTGGTCGGGATTGTGGTTGGAACACTGAAATAATAGAGTGCTTAACCGCACCCAGCGAGCGGAACTAATAGGGTATGACGCAGCCGCCACCTGCTTTGGATGATAAAATGGCCACATAGGACTTGCCCGGTCCCGATTTGGCCTCTGCTAGTACTTACTTGGAGAAGTAAACGTATTATTTGTCAAACGTAGAAACTGAGTTTTCGAGCGTGAATATGATTACGCTGATTACTGCAACTAAGCACTAGTCCCATGTTCCCACAGCACAGGGCTTTCTTCCGGGTTCCCCATCTCTCTATGGGCAAGCCAGGCCTGAAGCTCAGAGTCTGCTTGGGCTTCGGGTAGCATTTCATCAAATTCCGAGGCTTGCCTGTATTCCCTTGCGGATTTCAGGTGGGAGCCTTTATACGCAAAATTTTTGTCAAAAATGTTGTATAATCTCTTTCCAAATAAGGGGGCGGCATAGATGCTGGTGTTAACGTGTGTTAAACAGGTACCGGATACTACCCAAATCAAAGTTGACCCGAATACTGGCACTTTGATTCGGGAGGGTGTGCCTTTCATTATGAACCCTTTCGATGCCCATGCATTGGAAGAGAGCCTTAGATTAAAAGAGAGATATGGGTTTCGTGTGGCTGTGATTTCAATGGGGCCTCCCAACACTGAAGTGACTTTGAAAAAGGCTTTGGCCTTAGGAGCGGATGAAGCTGTACTTCTCAGCGACCGCGCTTTTGGTGGCGCCGATACTTTGGCTACCAGCCTAGTTTTGGCAGAAGCTATCAAGAAGCTTGGACAGCGAGAAGAAGTGGGTGTGGTGCTTTGTGGCAGGCAGACCATTGATGGAGATACAGGGCAGGTGGGGCCGGGAATTGCTACCCGCTTGGGATACTCACAATTAACTCTGGTTGACCTCATCGAGAGTTTAGACTTGCGTGCTAGGAGGGTAAGAGTGAGGCGAAGGCTGGAGGGGCGACACGAGGTCGTGGAAGCGCACCTGCCGGCCATGATTGCGGTAGTGCGTGAGATAAACCGTCTACGCTATCCAACTGTACCAATGAAGTTGATGGCTGAGGAGGCCAAGGTTCCATTATGGGATAACAAAGTCATGGGATTGAAAGAGAATACTATAGGACTCAAAGGCTCAGCAACCTGGGTGCGCAGGATTTTTTCACCTGAAAGAGGCAGGGGAGAGATATTAGGCGACGGAGTCAATGACCCACAGGGTGCTGCAAATCTACTGGTGGATAAGTTGGTAGAAAAGGGCCTCATGTGTGTTTAAATTTGAGACCGGGCAGCTGTTGAAGGACGAGAAGATATACAATGGCTGATGGCAAAGAACTAAAGAAACCCCGCGGTGTGGCTCAGCTCATTCCTGGGAAGTGTATTGCCTGTGGAGCCCGTTGTCAGGCAACCTGCCCCAAAGACGCAATAGAAATGAATGAAAAGGGCGAGCCAATTATCAATGTAGAGAAGTGCATCGGATGCCGCAAATGCGTCAAGATCTGCCCCGCTGATGCTCTGGAGATGTACTACACCCCAGAGGAAAAGGAGATTCTCGCTGAAATAGCGGCGAGAGAGAAGGCAACAGGAGCCAAAGAAATAAGCCTAGATGAAGCCGCGACGCTAGCCGAGATTAAGGAGTACAAGGGTGTCTGGGTCTTCGTGGAGCATACACAAGGTGAGCCCGCTGAGGTTTCCTGGGAACTTCTTGGGTCAGGTGCTGGGTTGGCTAAGACCTTGGGGGTTGAGTTATGCGCGGTGGTTATCGGCGATAAGGTGGAACACCTCTGCCAGGAGTCTTTTGCCTATGGGGCTTCCAAGGTTTACTCGATAGACGCCCCAGTATTTCACTACTATCGCACCGAGCCTTACTACAAGGCTATTCGCTATCTGGTTGATAAGTACAAGCCTGAGATTATGTTGATGGGTGCCACCGGCTTGGGCCGGGACCTCGCCGGCGCTGTAGCCACCAAATTGGGTACAGGCTTAACTGCGGATTGTACGGGACTGGCTATCGATGATAGAGGCTTTTTGCTGCAGACGCGTCCGGCCTTTGGTGGTAATATCATGGCCACTATTCTGACGGAACGAACAAGGCCGCAGATGGCAACGGTGCGGCCACACGTAATGTCTTTGCCAAAGGTGGATGCTACGCGTAGTGGAGAGATTATCCGCGAATTCATACCTATCAAAGAAGAAGATGTTGCTGTAAAAGTGCTGCAAGTAGTTGAGGACGCTGGAGAAGGGGCTGAGTGCATAGATTTGGCTGCAGCGGAGGTGATTGTCTCTGGAGGACGAGGCATGCGAGCCAAGGATAATTTTAGTCTCTTGCAGCAACTGGCTGACGAGTTGGGTGGTATAGTAAGTTGTTCTCGCGCTGCCGTGGAGGCTGGTTGGATGCCTTTGGAACGCCAGGTCGGCCAAACAGGCAAGACGGTTCGGCCTAAGATTTATATCGCCTGCGGCATTAGTGGCGCTATCCAGCACCTGGCCGGCATGCAAGGTTCGGACGTTATTATAGCTATCAACCAGGATAGAGAAGCACCTATTTTCGAGGTAGCAAACTATGGGATTGTGGGCGATGTCTTTCAGTTAGTCCCAGCTATCATCAACCGTATCAGGGAATTGCGTACTAGAAGGGCTGCTTAGGCCATCATATGATAGAACCTACTTCTGATTTAAGGAGTAGAAATGTCAGCTAACATAATTGCATTTATAGCAGTTTTTGTAATAGCTGCGGCGCTTTTCAGTTGGAGTTGTTACAGGCGTTTCCGCTTGGTAGTGTTAGGTAGGGCTGAGAATCGATTCGGCGACGTCGGTAAGCGTATCTGGGGCACGGTTTTATACGCTTTCGGCCAACGATGTACGGTGTCTCATGGATACCGCTTCGGTTTGAACCATCTTGTACTGTTCTGGTGCTTCACCATCCTGTTGATTGCAAATACAGAGTTCCTGCTGAGTGGGCTGTTCCCGGATTATATTAGCTTCTCCAGACTGCCTGACGGTGCCTACTATGCCCTTTCTTTTATATTCGACTTGCTTTCAATTGTTGCTCTCGCAGCGGTTTTTATTGCAATTGTCCGCCGTCTCTTCTTCGCACCTTCTTACATAGAGGCTCGCACCAGGGATGCCTTTACCATTCTAGTTCTGGTTGCTGCATTGATGATTGCCTTCTTAGGACTGCACGCCAGTGAGATAGCTCAAGGTGGTGAGAGGGCTGCCAGATACATGCCTCTATCCAATTCCATAGCTTCCGCTTTCCCATCAGGTGTCTCGGCTGTGAGTTTGGACAGAGTGGTTAACGCTTTCTGGTGGATTCACGCCATAGTGCTCTTGGGTTTCCTGAATTATTTGCCGTACAGCAAACACATGCATATCCTTACCTCCATCCCCAACGTATTCTTTAGAAGTCTGACTAAGGTCAATACCCAACATCGGGAGGAGTTCAAAAAGGGCAAGACCTTTGGCGTAGGTCGAGTAGACCAATTTAGCTGGAAGGGTTTGTTTGACTCCTACTCCTGTACTGAGTGCGGACGCTGCTCTGATGTTTGCCCCGCTACCTCTACTGGCAAGCCGCTGAATCCGCGGCTGGTTATTCACGATATCAAGGAAAACCTGTTAAAAAATGGGCCGCTAATTTCCAGGAAGGAAGAAGCAACACTTCCTTTGATAGGTGGGGAGCAGAAGGGCAGCGTGGCCGATGAGGTTATCTGGGAATGTACTACTTGCAGCGCTTGTATGGAGGTATGCCCGGTATTTATTGAGCATGTGCCCAGAATTATTGACATGCGCAGAAACCTGGTGGAGATGCACGCTCGATTCCCGCAGGAATTGCTCACTCTTTTCGCGAATTTAGAGCAGCGCGGCAATCCCTGGGGAATCGCCCCAGCGGAACTGGCCAAGTGGGCTGTGGAAATCGGTGCTCAGCCTTTCGAGGCTGGTAAAACCGAATATCTGTTCTATGTGGGCTGTGATGGCGCTTTCGATGCGAGGAGCAGAGGTACGATTCTCGCTGTAGCCAGGATTCTAAACGCAGGTGGTGTCTCTTGGGGTGTTTTGGGGAAGGAACAGATGTG
>CAYHAX010000119.1:0-3176 GCA_964354695.1 uncultured Dehalococcoidia bacterium | reverse complement strand
CGAATTCCCAAATTCGAATGTTCCAAACATTTTGAATTTCGACGGCGTTTACCAGTCATTTTTCAACCCCCGGCGTCCCCCACTCTTGGGTGAATTTGGGTATTGGGGGACACCCCCAAACCCCCAGCAGAGGGGCGAAGCCCCTTTGCACTCCCCTTTGGGGGAATTGGGCGCGGTGACCGCGTCCCTACTTTGCAATTTGCATTCGACTATGCTGTTTTCTCTCTCATCATGAAGCCAAGTATCAAGCAGAAGACCAGCCCTATGATAATAGCTGTCTCGCTATTGGCGCCAATGCCTTTGGAACTTGAAGCGGTGAGGAAGTTGTGGGCGAAGGCAGCTCCCACCAGCATACCCAGGACTGTAACACCCGCATCGGTGTCGCCTTCTCCGGAAAGAATGGTTTGACGCAGGGGGCAGCCTCCGAGCAGGGTAGCTGCCAGCCCGACCAGCCCCATGCTGAAGAAGTTCCACAGGTGGTTGTTCTGGGCTATATACTGTGCCGCCTCCGGTGTCCCTGCCTGGATGAAGCCCCAGTGGACATACCCCAGGGCGTAGTTCGTAATCAGGGCTGCGATGAAGAAGGCGACGATGCCGCTGAAGAGATAGGTGTCTCTGACCATGATGAGGTCTCGCCAGCCGCCAGCGAAGCACATCCTCGTCCGTTGAGCCAGCACGCCGACGACGAGTCCCACGATGATTGATATCCACAGAGCCGGGTGTAGTGAGGCTGGTCCGCTCTCGCTTCTAAGAATGAAGCTCGGTATGAAGATAGCCAGCAGCAGTATGCCTATCATCAACACAGGCATTATCCAGCCTGCCGCAGCGTGCATCTTGGTGGCACGCCCCAGGTTGAATCCTTTGCGGAGGAAGAAGATGCCGGCAATCACGCCCACTATGATGCCGCCGATAGCAGTGATGCCGTTGAGGTCGCCGCCGGCGAGGCGAAGCGGAGCGCGCACAGTGCAGCCCAGGAACACCAGCGCTCCCATCATCATGAAGGCGCCCAGCAGGAAACGGAGCAGTGGGGAGGAACCTCCCCTTGACCTGAACTCGCGGAAGGCGAAGGCGGCGACGAAGGCTCCCAGCACCAAGCCCAGGATTTCAGGTCGTATGTATTGCACTGCCTTGTTCCCGTGGAGACCGAGCGCACCTGCGATGTCCCGGAGAAAGCAGGCGGTACAGAAGCCCATATTAGAGGGATTGCCCCACTTCACCAGGTAGTCTGCCAGGACTCCGAAAACAATCCCAGCTAAGATGATTAGAATTTTGGGTTTCAATAACTTGCGCAAGGTTGTGTGCTCCTTCCCGACTGCTATTTTCTCCCGGTTGGGGTCAGCAGAAGGCGGAAGCCGTCCCCTACGTTCTCCACTTTTACCGAGTAGCCCCTGCTGTCAGCCAGCCTCGAAACGTTCTCTTTGGAGACGGCGCTCTCCGTGAGCACGGCTATGGGTTCGTTGGGGTGGTCTTCGAAGGCTTTCTTTGCCTTGACTACCGGGATGGGGCAGGAGAGACCGCGCACGTCAATCTCAATCATGCCACCTCCTTTTGGCGGGTTGGGGCATTCATCCTGATTCCAAACCGTCGAAATGATACCATAAAACATTTTTTAGTTCAAGATAAAATTTGCTTATTATGGTATAATTGGAAGCGCTATGAACCTGGATTATTTGAGAACCTTCCTCGAGGTGGTGAGGGTGGGGAGCTTCTCGGAGGTGGCGAAGAAGCTGTCCCTCAGCCAGCCCGCTGTGTCGTTTCAGATTCAAAAGCTGGAGCAAGACCTGGGCGTGAGATTGATAGACAGGGGACAGAAGAAACTCGCTTTGACCGATGCCGGGAAACGGTTGATTCGTTTCGCTGAGGCTGTCGAGAAAGAGCGGGCGCGTCTGGGGCGTGACCTTGACCAGATGCGTGAGGAGGTTACAGGGATCATCGTTATCGCTGCCAGTACCATTCCCGGTGAGGTGCTGTTGCCTCCGATTCTAGGCGAGTTCAAGTCGCTACATCCTGCTGTGGGGGCGCGCGTTGATATCTCGGATTCTCTGACAGTCATTTCAGGGGTGCAGAGCGGTGCTTACGACCTGGGGTTCTGCGGAAGTGTGCCGGAGGGCAAAGACTTGGAGTATTTCAAGGTGGCGGAGGACGAGATAGTGCTCGTCGTGTTCCCCGAGCATCCCTTTGCAAGGAGAAAGAAGGTTTCTTTCATAGAATTGGAGGGGGAACCGCTTGTCCTACGTGAGGAGACCTCGGGCACGCAACGGAGCCTCAAGTCGCTTCTGTCCCGTGCCGGGCTCGACGTAGATAGGCTATCGACGAACCTAGTGCTGGGCACGAGCCAGGCGGTGGTCTCGGCGGTGGAGTCGCGCGTGGGCATAGCCTTCGTGTCCAATCTGGCTATAAAGAAGAGCCTGGCGCTGGGGTTGGTGAAAGAGGTCGCCATCAAAGGGTTGAATTTGAAGCGTGATTTCTATTGTGTCTACAGGAAGGAAAGGGTAGTCTCCCGCCTGCTCGGTGAGTTCCTCGCCTTTGTTCAAGCCAGGGCGTCACAGGTTTGATTTGTCTTCCTCCAGTTGTTGCGAGACTTCACGCCACGTCTTATAATCAGGAGGCTTCCGCGAAACACTAACTTTCTTCAGTTACAGCTTCGACTCAAGCTACAGCGATCTCCGTTAAACCCACACGGCTAGCTTCGAGCATGCTCGCACAGGAAATAGTTTCGCCGAAGCCTCAATCAGCTACGCTAAGATACAAATGGAGTACATCACTCAGGGCGGGCAGACGGCTGCCGGATGGGATATAACCGCAAACAAGAAATATTAGGGCGCTCGTGTGTTGTTGCCTCAGCCCTGCCGCTATTTCAAGTAGGGGCGCAGTCTGCCTAGAAGCTGCTTGCCGAAGAATCCCGGGAAGAGGTCGTGGAATTCTATGAGAAGCTTATAGCTGGAGGGCACGATGGTTACGAAGCGCTCCTTTTCTATGGCCTCTTTGATTTTTCGGGCAGCTACCAGCGGGGGCGTCTTGCATTGACTCTGATAGTATTTCCCCAGCTTGGTTGTGGAGTTGTCGAAGATACCGGTGCGCGTGCCACCGGGCAGGACTATGCCTACGTGTATTCCCCTGTCTTTCAGTTCGTAGTGCAGTGCCTCTGAGAAACCCTGGAAGGCTGCTTTGCTGGC
>CAYHAX010000118.1:0-4117 GCA_964354695.1 uncultured Dehalococcoidia bacterium | reverse complement strand
TTCGTAACCATCAAGGTGGAAGGCGAAAATAACGACTCCTCGAAACAGATATTCATAGGCATAGCTGATGAGTCTGATATAAGACACTATCTCAGTGATGTCAGCTATGATGAGGTAAAGGAATTAGAGATTCACCCCTATGATGTGAGCTATACAAGGCATTACGGCAGTTCCGTACCTGAACCTCCAATTGACCAAACCTTCTGGGTGGCCGAAAAGTATGGTTCTGGGGCTCGGACTCTGGAGTGGGACTTGGAGGAAGGCACCTGGGTGCTTGTTCTGATGAACGCTGACGGGACTACTGGCATCGACCTGAGTGGAGTGGTGGGTGTGAAGGTTCCCTGGATATTCGGCGTGGGTCTTGGGCTTCTCCTGGGCGGCATAGCCCTTCTGGTACTAGCTGTTGTCTTGATAGTTCTGGCGACGCGGAGTCCAAAGGCCGGCGGCGAGGCAGCGAAAGCGACACCGGGCGCAGGGGCGGCACCGCCTGAGGCGAAACCGCCGTTTCCCTTGACCTTTAAGGGCGAGCTCACGGAGCCGCTATCCCAGTGGCTGTGGCTGGTAAAGTGGTTTCTGCTCATCCCGCACTGCATCGTGCTGCTGTTTCTCTGGTTAGCCTTCGTGGTGCTCTGGATTCTTTCCTTCTTCGCCATCCTGTTCAGCTCAAAATACCCGCGCAGCTTCTTCGATTTCAACGTGGGTGTGCTGCGCTGGACATGGCGCGTGGGATTCTACGGCTATCTAGCCCTGGGCACCGATAAGTATCCACCTTTCACGCTCAAAGCGGGCGGCTATCCTGCCGACCTGGACATACCATATCCGGAGAGGCTCACCAGCGGCCTGGTGCTGGTTAAGTGGTGGCTGCTTGCATTCCCCCACTACATCATTATCTCATTCTTCTGGGGCTTCGGCGCTGGATGGGGGCGTTGGATGGGACTGGGTTTCGTGCTGGTGCTCTACGCAGCGATAGTGATGCTGTTCACAGGCAAGTATCCCAAGGACATCTACAACCTGGTTATGGGCATCAACCGCTGGGGTTTCCGTGTAGCGACATACTCAGGTCTGATGACAGACAAGTATCCGCCGTTCCGGCTGAGCGAGTAGAAGAAGCTGGTCGTTGTGGTTTACAGGGGGCGTCCTTCCCTGGAAGGACGCCCCTTACTGTTTCTATGATGCCTCTTTTGGGGATTTCTTTCCCTCTGCGTCAGAGGGAGTTCGCGACAGTATCACGCGCCAAATGAGGAGAACCAGAAGAGCCACACCGGAGCCTATGGCGAAGTAAAGAGTCATCTTCTCTATGCCTGAAGCGAAGGCACTGCTGATATTATGCAGCACCTCGTTGCCCTTCTCTGCCATCACCACACCCACACCTTCATACTCCGAGGGGTCGAACAGCCCGTCCTCCAGCCTCGGCTCCGCGACAAACTGGTAGGTGACCACAGTGGCGACGCAGATAAGGAGAGAGGTGAGGAACAGCACCATGAGACCCCAGGCCAGCTTGCTCGCCCAGTTCCTGCCCCCCAGCAAGCCGATGAAGACGAGGAGCGCAAATGGGATCAGCCACAGCGTCCAGAGCCAGGTCCTTGCGCTGTCTATGCGATGCCGCGCTGTATCGAAGGACTCCAAGCTCGTCTCGGAGTCGTTAATCTCATCCTCGATGTCTGCCTTGGTTAAGGTGTAGCCATCATCTATCCAGCCGCGTATATCGTTGAGCGTCTCTTCATCATCGATATTCAGCCTGTTCAGCAGGTCAACGTCTGTGTAGGTCCACTGGTCAGGTATCTGGTCTGCGAACAACTGGTCGGCTGCGTTCCTCAAAAAGGTGTCTATGCCCAGCCTGTTCTTGAATTGCTGGTAGGACATGGTGGCTGGACGGCAATCGGGGAGGCTGCCCAGGGGCAGAGCCAGCACCTTCTGGTCGAACACATTCTGGCTGCATGTGGGCATGCTGTTGAATTGAGCCTGGATTTCGAGGCTAGCCAGGTCGGTAAGGGCTTGCTTGGCCGCAACAACGCGGTCTTTCAGATTGATTTCTACAATGAAATGGTCTGTGTCACCTATTATGTAAGCTGTCAGGGAATCCACCACCGCGTTTGCCTGCGTGGCTGCCCAGTCCTCGGGAATAGCTTTTTCCAGCGCCTCCTCTATATCCTGCTCGGTTACAGTCAAGCCATAGGGGAACTCAACCAAGCCCAGGTTCTCCACCACCCTATCGGCGGCGTATGAGATGCCATCGTTATAAAGGCTGTCGAAGGCAGCGCCCTGGATTATGTCGCTCTTCATAACCGCAGCGGCAGCCTCCACCCTGTCCCGGAACTGCACTGTGTAGGTGAAACCGTCTTTGTCGCCCAGGATATAGGGAGTTATGGTGTCAGCCGCCGTTTCCACCTGCGCTTCGAGCCATTCCGGAGGCAGTATCTTTCTGGCAGCGGAGACTATATCGTCTTCTATGGCTTGTATGTCAATGTCGAAATCAAATGTATCGCCAGTCTCTACCTCATCCAGCGCCGCAGGCAGAGCCTCATCGTAGAGAAAGTTGTACATGTCCGCCTTGCGAAGCTGGTCGGTGTAGAAGTCAGGGTTGGCGAAGGTCCCGTTTACCTGGGTAATGGTGAGCACGACGATAAAGAGGACGAAGAACAGTAAGATGAGCGGGATGGTTAGTATCCGTCTAACCCAAATCACGAGGCAATCCTAGTACAGTATTCGCCATCTGTCAAGATGCCCTTTTTTGATTGATTGCAACTCTCAACGGTGTTATCATTTGGGCACTCTGAAGAACTAGGGTCTCTTTAAGCAAGGAGCGAGCTAATGGGCGTAAGCAAGAAACAGGAGCAATCGTTTCCGCAGATGACTGTTGGGGTGATGGGGTCAGCGGGGGGAACATTGGGGGGAAATGTGCGCGAGCCAGTGCGCAGGCTGGGCGCTGCCATAGCCAGGCGGGGGTACGTCCTCGTAACAGGGGCTTGCCCGGGCTTGCCCCACGAGGCTGTGAGGGGGGCGAAGTCTCAAGGTGGCACCGTGGTGGGCGTCTCCCCCGCTTTGAACCTTGAGGAGCATGTGAAGAAGTACCACTCTCCTACTCGAGGATACGACGCCATCATCTACACAGGAAGCGGACTGATGGGACGCGAGATCGAGAACATTAGAAGCTGTGATGTGGTTATCTTCGCCGGCGGTCGCTCCGGCACGCTGGGTGAGTTTGCCATTGCCTACGACGAGGCTAAGGTGATTGGAGTTCTGAAAAGCACGGGGGGAATAACCGAACACCTGGGAGATATCATCAAATTAGTGAATAAGAAGACAGGCGCTATCGTGCGCTACGATTCCGACCCGGAGCGTTTGCTGGATAAGCTGGAGAAGGTCTACAAGGAACGCATCATGCCGCGTCACTTGAAAATACTAAAGGGGCACGACCCCGACGGTGTGCTCGAGACCAACAGAAGAACTAAAGGGCACCCGCACCACCTCTAAGCTCAGCATTTATTACACGCCCTATTCTTAGCTATCAAGGATAACCTCGTCCTTGTACGATGGCACCGATGTCTGCCATCCTGTCCTCTCTTTAACGAAGCTGGCGAAGTTCCTTGCGGCTTCGGGCTCGCCGTGGGTGACGAATATGTGCAGAGGGGGTTTCTTCAGCCCGGAGAGCCATCGAAATAGCTCGCTCCTGTCGGCATGGGCTGAGAATCCGTTCATCTGAACCACTTTTGCCCGCACAGGATACATCTGACCCAGTATCCTCACCTCATTGGCGCCATCCACAATCTGCCTACCCAGCGTCCCCACCGCCTGGAAGCCCGGAAAGAGTATGGTGCTCTCCCGTCTGGAGATGTTGTTAGCCAGGTGATGCTTTATCCTGCCGCCGGTGCACATGCCCGAGCCGGCGATGATGATAACCGTGCCGCTTATGTGATTAATCACCTTCGACTCATCGGTTGTCCTGGTGATTTTCAGCCCTGTGAAGTCGAAGGGAGATTTGCGCTGGCGAAGCAGTTCCAGCATCTCCTCGTCGAGCAACTCGGGGTAGCGCTCGAAGACCTCTGTAATGCTTATCGCCATGGGGCTATCCAGGAAGACCAGCAGATGCGGTATTTTATCCTTGATGAGCAAGTTG
>CAYHAX010000117.1:0-7191 GCA_964354695.1 uncultured Dehalococcoidia bacterium | reverse complement strand
ACAAGCTGGGCGAGAGCACGTTCGAATTTGTCTGGGATTTCGGATTTAGTGTTTAGAGTTTACCCTAGGTAGGGGTATGCTCATTCCAGAAACTGATGGTATCCACACCCTGCTGCCTGCATAGAAGCGCCCTTATCTCCTTCCGCTCCGCCTCGTTCAATGACTGGTCAGAATCCGCATATCCTATGACCTGGGTGAAAGTTGAGGCGTAATTGCTGCCCTCGTCGCTCAAGGAGTACCTGCCGCAAACGTAAAGGACCTTTCTGCCCTTATACTCCAGCTCCTGCCACTGATAAAAGCTCAACATATCGCCGTACCACTCTTCCCACCTCTTCTTGAACTCACTCTCTTTCATACCGACTTACCTCAATTTTATTCCAGTAGCGTTCAACTATCAGCGGTCGGTTTTTTCTCGCTGCTGAAAGCTGAGCGCTGACTGCTGATTGCTCTGTTCAGTTGCTCCAGAAAAACCCCCCTGTTTGACGGGGATATCACCACATCGCAGCCCTTGCCGCGGATCATCTCCCCCCCGCCCTTGGACGAGGTGGCGAAACGGACCCCGCTGTACGCGAAAGCCTTCGCGCCCGAAGCCGCTCGCGCCTCCTTTATCGTGGAGAGAGGGATGTTCCAGGCAAAAGGACCTCCCAGAACAATCCTGAATCGGTCGCTATAGATTTGATATCGCCGCGGCATAACCAGCTTGAACAGAAGACCGATGAAGACCCCATCTCCCAACATTACGAAGGCTCCCTCGGTGTCTTGAAAAAGCAACACAACCCCCGCCACTAGAAGCGCCAGCGTTATGCCAGCAAGCATAAGCTTGAGCCACACATCCAACTTCGGAGTATCCTCATAAAGCAAAAAGGGCGGGCTTCCCAATCTGTTTACCTGCCGGTTATTCTAGGCGAATGGCGTAGTAGTCCCTGCCCCCTATAGTCTTCTTCTCCACTAATCCCTGTTTCACAAAGTCGGCGAGGGGGAACTCCGCCTTCTTATTTCTAGCTGCAACTTCAGCCGTAGTCTTCGCGGACGCTGATACCCCGAACACCGCCTCCGTTAACTCGCTAAGCTCAAATGCCTCATTGGAATGTGCTTTGAGAAACGCAATTATCTTGTAGTTCAAGTCCTCCATACCTTTTTCGAACTGTGCTCTCGATATTGGCATCTCTACCTCCTTACCAACTTGCTGCAACCCTTGAAATTCTAGCACCTACTGACAATGGTATCAAACCCCATAGGGAGCATTCAGCTTGTTGCTGACAGCTAAACCACAAACCTCGCCACCTCCGGCGCTTTCAGAAACTCCCACCTGCCCCTCACGCCGCTGTCCAGCGCCGCCACCTCGATATGCAGCATGGCGATGCCGCAATCCAGGCGCTTGGATATGCCCCACTCGAACAGGGAGTTATCCGACGAAACAGTTACGCTATCAGGCTCTACATAGAAGCGCCAGGGCTGCCTGTTTACAGCCGAGGGAGCCAGCCTCGCCGCCTCCAGCCCCGCCTTAATCCATCCCGACCAAGCCTTCTCATCCAGTCCTTTGACCAGCTCTCTCAGCGGCTTGCGACGGTGAGCCAGACCAAAGCCCGTCATCGCTTTCTCCTCCGTCGTGAAGCCCTCCACGGCATGGCCCACAGGGCTAACCGCCCACACCTTATCGTTCTTGCCAGCGCCCACGCGGGCTTCCGTAACCCCTCTCCGAAAGAAAACAGTCCCACCCACCCAGCAGGTACCCAGACCCATAGCCGTGGCTTCGAGGATGATGCCCTCTCCTGTATAGCCGACCTTCTCGTTGATATTAGGGTCGTTCACATCTCCAACGAAAGCGAAGACCGCAGGAGCGCCTTTCACCTTGCCGTAAGAGGCAACGATACCCCTGAGCACCTCATCGGGCGACTCGGTTATCAGCTCAGCGCGAACTTGAGGGAAAGGGCGGAACTCTTTGCAAACCCTCTGCAGTTGAGCGATCTGCTCAGCCTCCAGAGGAACGCGACTATACCTGCGCCGCGCCCTCCTGCGGGGTATGGCAGCGTGCCATCTCGAGTACGGAATCTCCATCTTTAACTCCTCTACAGGCATGATGTCATTTTTAGCACAAAACTGCAACACCCATCCCCCATCAATTCATCTCCCCATCCCTCTTTTTCTTTAGGGGGCGCTGGCGGGTTTTCGTAGGGGCGCAGGATTCCTCCTCCCTCGGGCTTGGGGGTTACAGGGGGTTAATAGAGTAGGCTAGACACCCCTGTACATAATATGATAACATTGGTGCTCAATTTTGTGTTATGATTAGGCGTCAAAAAGTAAACATATGCAACGCAAACAGACCGAAACAATTGTCATAAAAATAGGCGGCTCGACGCTGGGCAGCCACGATACTACCCTCGATGACCTGGTGACACTTCAAAAAAAGGGTGTCCTGCCCGTGGTGGTTCACGGCGGCGGCAACAAAATCACCGAGTGGCTCAAGCAGATGGGCGTCTCCACCACCTTCGTGCGCGGCATGAGGGTTACCGATGCGCCCACTCTCGAGGTGGTCGTCGCTGTGCTCGCCGGGCTGGTCAATAAGGAGCTGGTGGCTGCTATCACAGCCAGAGGGGGCAAGTCAATCGGACTCAGCGGCGTGGACGGTGCGCTGATTCAGGCTAAGATAGAGAACCCCGAACTAGGCTACGTGGGCGAGGTGGCGAAAGTGAACACCGAGCCTGTAAAAGCTTTGCTCAGCTCAGGATATATACCCATCATCGCCCCCACCGGATTCAGGGTGGCGAGCGGGGACAGCGACCCGGTGATGCTGCTCAACCTGAACGGCGACGTCGTAGCCAGCGAGATTGCGGGCGCGCTCAAAGCCGACAGGCTCATCTTTCTCACCGATGTCCCCGGCGTGAAGGACAGCGACGGCAAATCCCTGCCCAGACTTTCCGCCGCTGAGGCGAAGTCCCTGATAGCCTCAGGCGTCATCTCGGGAGGGATGATACCCAAAGTGGAGGCTTGCCTGAAGGCACTCTCCAGAGTGCCCTCAGCCCAGATTATAGACGGTCGCACCGCCGGCGCCCTGCTCTCAGCCATAAAGGGCGATGCAATAGGAACAAGAATTGAGCATTAGCTTCAAATATCGGTGTAGGGGCGGTCCGTGAACCGCCCCATGCTGAAAGCTGGTTGCTGACGGCTGTCCGCTTTTAAAAAGGATAAACAAATGACCGACTGGCAAAAACTGGAAAAAAAATACTTCATGCCCACGTTCAAACGCATGCCCATCACCCTGGTCAAAGGCAAGGGCGTGCGGGTGTGGGACGAGAACGGCAAGGAATACCTGGACTTCACAGCAGGCTGGGCTGTGAACAGCTTGGGGCATTGCCACCCCGAGGTGGTCAGCGCCATAGCCGAGCAGGCGAAAACCCTGCTCCAGACATCTAACCAGTTCTACACCGTGCCCCAGCTACAGCTCGCCGAGTTGCTGGTGGAAAATAGCTGCTTCGACAGGGTCTTCTTCTGCAACAGCGGCGCCGAGGCAAACGAGGGCGCCGTGAAGCTGGCACGACGCTACGGCAAGCTGCATCTGGACGGAGCCTACAAGGTGATAACCGCCTTGAACTCCTTTCACGGGCGCACGCTGGCGATGACCGCTGCCTCAGGACAGCGCAAGTTCCAAGAGCCTTACATGCCGTTGCCTGACGGCTTCATCAATGTGGAATACAATAATGTAGGTGCACTCAAAAAAGCCATCACAGCGCAAACTTGCGCCGTGATGCTGGAACCGATACAGGGCGAGGGCGGCGTAAACATACCCGACGATAAATATCTCAGGGCTGTGCGAGCCTGGTGTGACGAGAAAGGGATTCTGCTCATACTCGACGAGGTGCAGACCGGCATAGGGCGACTGGGGACACTCTTCGGCTACGAGCAGTTCGGCATTGAGCCCGATATCATAACCCTGGCAAAGGGGCTGGGCGGTGGTATACCCATCGGCGCCTTCCTGGCCACAGAGAATGCGTCAGTCTTCTCACAGGGGGAGCACGGCTCGACATTCGGCGGCAACCCCCTGGCATGCTCCGCAGCCTATGCCACCTTGAAGTTTATCGTAGAAAATGATATACCAGGTAAAGTGCAGAAGAACGGGGCTTACCTGATAGCGCAACTGAACAAGCTTAAATCCAGGCATGATTTCATCAGCGAAGTGCGGGGGCGCGGGCTGCTGGCAGCCGTACAGTTCGACAGCGACCTCACAGACAAAGTGGCGAGGTCATGTATGGAGCGCGGGCTGCTGGTCAATCCGGTGAAACCCAACGCCATTCGCCTCATGCCGCCGCTGACCACAGCCAAAAAAGAGATAGATGCAGCGATAGGCATACTGGATAAGGTCTTAGCCAAAATGTAGATAACCCGCCACCGTAGGGGCGAGATTGCCTCGCCCGACAACCGAGGTCATAACGGAAAGTGAGGAGCTGAATTGAAGGACAAGGTAGTTCTAGCCTATAGCGGCGGACTCGACACCTCGGTCGCCATCAAATGGATTGGCGAGAGGTATAAGATGAACGTAATCGCCATGAGCATAGACATGGGCGCGGAGAAGGACTACGAGGGCATTCGCAAAAAGGCGCTCAAGGTGGGTGCCTACAAAGCCCTGGTGGTGGATGCCAAGGAGCACTTCATTAACGACTACGTCTTCCCCGCCTTGCAGGCGGATGCCATATACGAAGGACAGTACACCCTTGCCACAGCTTTGGCGCGCCCCCTCATAGCCAAGATCATGGTGGAGGTCGCCCTCAAAGAGAAAGCCACAGCGGTTGCCCACGGCTGCACCGGCAAGGGCAACGACCAGGTCAGGTTCGATGTAACCGTTCTAGCCCTGGCGCCTCAGCTTGACGTAATAGCGCCAGCGCGCGAGTGGGGCTTCACCCGCGAGCAGACCATAGAGTACGCCCAACGCTACGGCATTCCCGTGCCGGTAACCGTGAAGAGCCCCTATTCCGTGGACGAAAACCTCTGGGGCAAGAGCATTGAGTGCGGCATCCTGGAGGACCCCTGGGCAGAGCCTCCCGAGGAGGTTTTCACCTGGACCAAGTCCCCCCAGAAAGCGCCCAACAAGCCTCAGTACGTTGAGATAGGCTTCGCTCAGGGCATACCCGTCAGCATGGATGGCACGATCATGGGCGGCGTCGAGTTGGTGGAGAAACTGAACGCCATAGCCGGAGAGCACGGCGTGGGCAGGATTGACCATCTGGAGAACCGCCTGGTGGGCATAAAGTCTAGGGAGATTTACGAGGCTCCGGCAGCCACCGTTCTGCTCGCTGCCCACATAGCCCTGGAGCAGATGACCCTGTCCAAAGACCAGATTCGCCTCAAGATGAGGATAGCCCAGGACTACGCCGACCTGATATACAACGGACTCTGGTTCTCGGCGATGCACGATGACCTCAGGGCTTATGTAAAGAGCACCCAGACCCACGTGGATGGTGAGGTAAGGGTGAAGCTACTCAAAGGCAAGGCGACCGTGGTGGGACGCAAGTCGCCCAAGTCGCTCTACAGCTACCACCTTGCCACCTACGACAAGGAGGACAAGTTCGACCAGAGCCATGCAGTCGGCTTCATTCAGATATTCGGACTACCCGTCAAGATTCAGGCGCAGGTGCAAAAGAGACTGAACACCAGCCTGCGCAAAATCTCGAAGGGCGAATTCGTTTAGAGAGGCTGCTAAAAAGTAGGGGCCATTCATGAATGGCCCCGCTGAAAGCTGATTCCTGACGGCTTAATGCTCGAAAAAGGAGTGAACCCTTGCGAAGCCGCTTCGAAAAAGAGCTGAATAAGCTGGCGAAGGACTACACAGTCTCGGTGCCCTTCGACAAGCGCCTCTATCGCCACGACATCGCTGGCTCCATAGCGCATGCCCGCATGCTCTGGAAAGAGGGAATCTTCCCCGAAAAGGAGGCTGAGCTAATCATCATGGGACTCATCTCCATCAGGGAGGAAATCGAACAGGGCAAGTTCCAGTTCAAAGAGGAGTTCGAAGATGTTCACATGAACATAGAGGCTCGCCTCATTGAGAAGATAGGCGATGTCGGAGCCATGCTCCACACAGCACGCTCCCGCAACGACCAGGTAGCCCTGGATATGAGGCTGTTCACCAAAGAGGCTATCTCTGAAACCATTGATAGGCTCAAGGCGCTGCAACGCGCCCTCTTAGACCTGGCAGAAGCCAACAAGGGCGTGTCCATGCCTGGGTATACCCATCTGCAAAGGGCACAGCCGGTGCTGCTAGCACACCACCTGCTCGCCTACTTCGAGATGTGCCAGCGCGACATCGAACGCTTTCAGCAGTGCCTGGAGCGCACCGACGTCATGCCGCTAGGCAGCGGCGCCCTGGCAGGCGTGCCTTATCCCGTAGACCGCTCCCAGGTGGCAAAAGAGCTAGGCTTCAGCAAGGTGAGTGCCAATAGCATAGACGCGGTATCCGACCGCGACTTCGTCATAGAGTACGAAGCAGCAGCAAGCCTCACCATGATGCACATCTCCCGCTTTGCCGAGGAGCTTGTGCTCTGGTCTACGGCGGAGTTCGGCTTCATCGAGATAGACGACGCCTTCGCCACAGGCTCCAGCATCATGCCCCAGAAGAAGAACCCTGATGTGGCAGAGCTGGCTCGGGGCAAGACGGGCAGGGTCTACGGACATCTCACGGCCATGCTTACCACGATGAAAGGGCTGCCCCTGTCCTACAACCGCGATATGCAGGAGGACAAAGAGGGGCTGTTCGATACAGTGGACACCCTGAACTCCACCCTTGAGGTCTTCGCCGCCATGATAGGTAACCTGCACGTGAACAAGGAGCGTACCCGCCAGGCTGCTGGGGAGAGCTACGCCCTTGCCACCGATATAGCCGATTACCTGGTGAAGAAGAATGTCCCCTTCCGCCAGGCTCATGCTATAGTGGGCAAGCTGGTGCGCTACGCCATCGATAACGGGAAAACCCTGTCCCAGCTCGACATAACTGAATACAAAAAGTTCTCGCCCAAGTTCGACGATGACGTTAAATCTATCACTGTGGAATCCTCGCTGGAGGCGCGCAGCGTGCCCGGCGGCACCGCCCCCGAGCAGGTGCATAAAGCCCTGGCGGCAGCGAGAAGGATGCTTGATGGCAAATAGAATCAAGCTCGCCCCGTCCATACTCTCCGCCGACTTCGGTCGGCTGGGCGAGCA
>CAYHAX010000116.1:0-1813 GCA_964354695.1 uncultured Dehalococcoidia bacterium | reverse complement strand
GTGAACAGGATGTGGTAGGTAGGCTGCTGCGGAGTGAATGGTGAACACCTTCCCGGATGCTCGGGGGAGAGGGTCCACGCGTTGTAACGGCGGATGTCGCTGGAGTTATCGCTCAAGGCGATGGCGCTATTGGCGGGATTGGCTTTCAGGGTTGACTTAACTATCTGGAGCAGGGTTTCGGGAACATCTCTGCCGTCGATTTTGAGTTTGCCCTTGAAGAACCAGTGGCGCGAGTGCTCGCTGTTGTTATTGCCCAGCATGAACAGTTCTACATTGGTGGGGTCACGGCGCAGGACTTCAGTGAAGAGATTGAAGTAGAAGTTCATGTCCCATTCGTCCATGCCCAGACCCTTCTCTCGGTTGAACCGCTTCAGCTCAGCGACGCCCTTTTTAATCAGCGGGACGGAGAAGGCTTTCTCCTGGACAGCGCCTGTCTCGAAAGTCTTTAGAGGCTTAGGATAGGGGCATTCCGTCATACGGTCGTGGGTTTCAGCGATGAACTTCTCTGTATCAGCTTTCGGCGGTGGCAGATACCGGCTTGAGTATTCCAGCCGCGTAACCTTACCCAGCCCGCAGGCATGGCAGATAGCCACGGCGTTAGTGGAGTAAGCCGTCTCGAAGTTCAGTCGGGGACCGACCTCAAGTACTTTCTTGACAGGCATAAGGATGGATTTCTCGCCGAAAGTCTCAGGCTCGAACGTCTCAGCGAGCAGCCAGCGCAATGTCTTTAATTCCTTAGCAGTAAGCGGAGCCGAGGTCTCCACATTAAAACAATACTCGTAATCACCCTCAACCTTCCGATAAAAATGCTTCACTGCATGCATAATTTCACCTTTCGCCAAACCGCCTCTCAACTACGTGCCAATTATAACATGGGTGATGGCAGTTGTGATGACCATTGGTTGGGCTGGTCAATTGGCAGCAGTGGTACAATCATGGGGGTCGGGTTAAAAACAGGGTAGAAAAGTGGAGAGCTACAAAGCTTACAGGTATAGATGGGTTATTCTGGCTGCATACATGTATGTAGCCGCTCTGACACAGTTGTACTGGTTAAACTTTTCATCCATAGATACTTATATCGAAGAAAATTTACATATTTCTGCATTCAGCACCGGCTTACTGGCACTGGTCTTCCCTCTGACATACGTTCTGCTTTCCCTGCCTTCGGGCATGATTATCGATAAAAAGGGGTTCAAATACAGTGTAGGCATAGGTGCAATTTTTACGGGTGTCTTCAGTATGATCCGCATTATCGATCCATACTCATATCTCCTGCTTCTGATTTCACAGATAGGAATTTCCATAGGACAGCCCTTCGTATTGAATGGAATCACCAAACTTGTGGTAACCTGGTTTCCGCGGAAAGAGGAGGCTACTGCGGTGGGACTGGGTTCCCTGGCACTATTCATCGGCATGGTCGTGGGCCTGGGCGGGACTCCTTCCCTGGTGGACTCCCTCGGGCTTAAATCAATGCTATTAATTTACGGCATCACAGGAATCGCGGGAACGCTGTTGTTCTTTCTGTTGGTCAGGTCTAAACCTCCCACGCCTGCAAGAGAAGCGAAAGAAGAAGAAAAAATTTCCATCCGTGAAGGGCTAAAAAGCATTTTAAGAATCAGGGACTTTGTAATTCTGGGATTTGTAGCTTTGATCGGTATCGGGGTTTTCAATGGACTGGCCACCTGGCTGGAGAAAATATTGAATGAAATGCATCACATTTCGATGGTCGCTGCCGGCACTATATCTTCGGTGCTGGTCTTTAGCGGCATGCTCGGCTGCGTTGCCATCCCCATAGTCTCGGATAGAATCAAAA
>CAYHAX010000115.1:0-2470 GCA_964354695.1 uncultured Dehalococcoidia bacterium | reverse complement strand
CCGTCAGCTTCCTCTCGTGTGCTCCCTGACCAGAGTGATGAATTTTTTAGCCTCCTGAATCTTCACGTTAGTCATCCTCAACTTTGCCCCCGTGGCATCGCTTATCCCAGCCCCCCTGAATTGCACATAAGTAACCTTGGAAAAAATACCGTATAGCAATACCACAACGCCCAAACAAGCACCAACAATACAGAGAGGGGTAACCAGGCTCTCCTCTACAAATAGGTTGACCACTATTCCCACAATGCCCAGCACTGTAATGATGACACCTAAATCAACCAGATTGCTCCGCGACCTGCTGACATAGGAAATAGAGCTCAGGTGCTCATAAACCAGGTCGTGAATCTCCTCGCCCATGAAGTCATTGCGATACCTGATTATCCGCCTGTTGGTTGCATAGAAGCCGCCAGTTTCAGCCAGGACCTTCTCGCCAGTCATAAGATATCTTTCGATTGGCACGTTAGACATCAGACCCCCCTCTCGCTTATTTTCCGAGCCATCCCTAGCTAATAGTCGAATCCGGCTCGCGCCCCGATACCCTCATCGAAAGGATGCTTTATCGCCACCATCTCCGTAACCAGGTCGGCAATCTTCACCAGCCTGGGGTCAGCATAGCGTCCCGTGAGAATTAGCTCCACGTTCGCAGGTTTATCCTGTATCAGCTTTATCACCTCGTCGAGTTCCAGAAGCCCCCAGGCAGTAGCCACATTCACCTCGTCGAGAACCACCAGGTCGTACTCGCCGCTCATCACCGCCTCCCTGCCAGCAGCGAAAGCCTTCTCGGCTTCCTTCTTGTCCTCCTCTCTGACATTACGAGGGTCCACAAAGTCAAGGCTGCCGAAAACCGACACTGTTACATTGGGGAGGCGGGCTAGAGCCTTCTGCTCGCCGTAGGGGTACTTACCTTTCATGAAGTGGATGATGCAGACCTTGAAGTCATGCCCCAGGGCTCGGAGCACCACGCCCAATGCTGCAGAGGTCTTACCCTTGCCATTGCCCGTGAAGACCTCGACAAGCCCTTTCCTGTCAGAAGACGCCGCTGGGCGGTTTACCATCAGCCTCTATTAACTCTTAACTCTCCGAGAAGCGTTGACCGCCCCCTACTTTAACAAAGCACACTCTACGTTGTCAAGGAATCTTGCGTATAACCCTGATAGGATACCCCTGATTGGGGGTGGGACAATCACAATATCACCATCAAGTATGTTTGACACGTAGGGGTGGAATGTTTTAATATATTCGAGGTTTGTGCTAGCTGACCTGCATTAGCAGATAGCAAATAACACGATAAACAGGAGGTACCTAATGGCGCGAAGGGTCGGCATTGTAGCTGTCGCCCAGACAAAGTTTGAACAGAAGCCAAATCAACATATTGGCGAGCTCCTGTACCAGGCAAGTCGCGATGTTATGGGGCAAACAGGTCTGGAGTTCAAAGACGACGGTACCGGCATAGATAGCACCATAGCGTCAGGATATGACCTGATGAGCGGTCCCGGCGGTGCTTATATGTTCCTCGGGTACATAGTCGGTGCCTGGCAGAGAGAGGACGAGAGAGTAATCGAAGATGGCTCTATGGCAGTATACTACGGAGCCGCGCAGATCCTCGCAGGACATGCCGATGTTGCCCTAGTGGTGGGCTACTCAAAAGAAACTCAGATGAACAAGAATCTGATAGAATGCTTGAGCTTGGACCAGATCTATCAAAGAAGGATTGGGCTTGACTTCGTCTCCGCCGCCGCCCTGCAGGCGATGAGATATACCACCAAATACGGCATTACCCCCGAACAGCTTGCCAAGGTAGTAGTAAAGGCCCGTAAGAATGCAAAGAATAACCCCTACGCATATTGTTGCGATACCCTCACTGTGAAAGATGTCCTCAGGTCGACCATGCTCTGCGACCCCATCAGAGTTCAGGAAGCCAAGCCGACCCCGGTGGATGGCTCCTGCGCTCTGATACTGGCCTCTGAAGAGAAGGCCAAGAAGCTGACCAAGAAGCCGGTCTGGATAACCGGCATGTCTAGCTGCTACGACCACCATGAACTGGGATACAGAGATTTGGCTAATTGCGATTCCCTGGTCACGGCTGCGTCGAAAGCATACAAGATGGCCGGGGTTACCAATCCTCTAAAAGAGTTCGATGTAGCTGAGATATCAGAGCATTATTCATATCAAGAGCTGCTGTGGAGCGAGGGACTGGGCCTCTGCGGCAAGGGGGAAGGCGGCAAGCTCATCGACAGCGGAAAGACCGAGATGGGCGGCGAGCTTCCTGTAAACCCCTCCGGCGGCGTCCTTTCCGGGATACCTCACTGTGTTGCTGGAATGCATAGTGTGGTTGAGGGCGCGCTGCAACTGCGAGGCGAAGCCGGCAAGAGGCAGGTTATGGGTGCCAAGAAAGCCCTTGCACACGGGGTCGACGGCCCTGCCGGACAGCTACACTGCGTCATAACGTTGGAGAACTAGGAGGAATATA
>CAYHAX010000114.1:0-3336 GCA_964354695.1 uncultured Dehalococcoidia bacterium | reverse complement strand
GCTTTTGCTGATTTCTTTGTCAACGGAGTGGGATGTCTCTCACTCTCATCAGCCCAAGGATAACAAACCATCGAAATGTGACTTTAACTTTAACCTCCGGACAGTTATTCAGTACTGTAAAAACCACACATAGGTCTACGGAGTCGTCAACCATTCGAAACCATGCTCCCATCCTTGATGAATCCACGGGTCTGGTTTGGGTGAATAGACTTCTTTGGTTGCACATTTTATGATTACCGAATTGAACCTAAGGGTTTCTTCTGCAGATATTAATTTGTAAGATAAATCTTCCCCTTGAGACATTCTATGCCTTTAGCTAAAGATTCCTTGTCGCCCCTCACGCGGGGGCGGGGAGGAACCATTGTCCCTGGAGAATTCAGCCAAAAGCGCTGAGGATCCCTCCGCAGCCGTCCCTTTAGATGAATCTGAGCAAGGGACTGCTGGGGCAGTTGCAGGGAAAACCGAAACAAAAGAGGAACGGGCGGTCAATGCTTTGAGGAAAGCACAGGGTAAGAAGGTTCAGCACTCCGCAGCACAACGATTCCTAGTGAAGCAGTAATAGTTACAATAGTCCCTAAGCAATTTACTATGACCACTACGAAGTGAAGCAGAAACAGTTACGATGGTCCCTAACTATGCAGAAATTCACATAACTTTCCCTGCAAATTTCAGAAGGCCTTGAAGCGGCTCTTAGTTTTCTGAATTATTGCTGATTTTCGTAATCTCATGGGGAGTTAGAATAAGAATTGCGATGATGACTCCTAAAGTATTGGCTATTATCATGGAAGGGATAGCAGTTTTAAACACTTCGAGTGCGTCAGAAAACGGGCGGGCAATCAACAACGTCAACAAGCCATGGAATATTTCAACCAGGATTGCTAGGGCCGCTCCCTGATAAACTTTAATCAGCCGTCCTTTGGCTAGATTGTAGACCAGACCGCAAGTCAAACCGGCCACGATAGTCGACAAACCGCATGAAATGTTGGTAAATCCTCCCATAAAAAAGCGATGTACCCCACCGATTACTCCGGCGCTTACCCCGACCAGCGGTCCACCGATTAAACCGGCCACCATCGGCCCGAAGTCTCTGACGTTACTGATGGCACCTGAAGGTAATTTGATACCGATATAGGTACCGAATATGGAAAATGCGCCAAACAACATGATGATAATGATCTTATCGTGTGTTGAAGCTTGGTGATTCAGCATACGATGAGTAATGTCTAATTTAGTGATTATCTCAATGAAAACAAAAATGAAGATTTCGGTTTCTGAAAACAGGTTTAAATAATCTTCCAATATACTTCCCCAGAATGTGTGTCATTTTCGGTCAAGCGAATTTTACAGGATAGTCTAAAATACCAGGATGGTATGGAACGTTGACAGCTATCACAAACATATTACAAAAATCTTAGGCGGTTTGCATCGACCTGCCCCCATCAACGATACCACTTGTTAAGTTAGTCCCGGCACTAGTGTAGTGCTTCCCAAATATCGTTATCTTCAGGCCAATAATACTGACCCTGAATTCTTGGCCAGCCAGCTCCGGCGGAAACTATTCTTTCCAACATTCGGGGAGCTAACGAAGCGTTAGAGACACTGCACTAGAATAGCCTCAGGCGCTGATGTGTTGTAACACAACGAGCTGTGCGGCCGAACTGATTTTATATGCCAGTTTATGCAGAGAAGGTGCCCATTGTTCCCCAACCCCTTCTGATGCCTGCGTATGCAGATTGAATGCAAGACGTTCCAGGTCCAACTGTCTCTGAAAGAAATCTTTAAAATCTACTGGTTCCGATAGAGGCACAATACTGGGGAAGGGAGGTATGCCTCCCAGTCCGGAGATGGCGTTAGCCACTGCGTCGGCATGTTTTATTGACGAGCTTCTCTAGCCCCCTTCGCTCGGCGCAGCCTGCAGCATTTTGGACTCCCGTTCCAGTATCTTAAACAAGGCATCCACGACCCTGGGGTCCCACTGTGCCGCAGCCCCTTTCTTGAGTGCTTGAACCGCCTCTTCATTGCTGAGGCGAGAGCGATAGGGACGAGGGCAGGTCATGGCATCATAGGCATCGGCCACGGCTATGATACGCGCCCCCAGAGGTATTTCATCACCCTTCAGCTTTTGGGGATAACCTTTCCCGTTGTACCACTCATGGTGGCTCTCGATCAAAGGTGTGATGTCTTTGAAATATTCTACGTGATGTAATATCCCCACCGCCGCCACGGGATGCCTCTTCACCTCGCTGTACTCAGCAGGTGTCAAAGGCCCCGGTTTAAACAGGATTTGGTCCGGGATGACAACCTTGCCGATGTCATGCAGTGTGGCCGCGATCTTTAGCTGCTTTATAACCTCAGCAGAGCATCGAAGCTGGACACCGATCTCACCGGCCCTCAGGCTCACCCTCTCAGAATGCCCGCCGGCATAAGGTTCGTGTGCCTCAACCATAAGTGCTAGCGATCTGCCCATCTGATAATATGCCTCCTCCAAACCGTCTTGCCGAGACGCGCCACCTAGCTTATTGAGGACCATCTGCTCGTGTGATAGCGTCTGGACAGCTTGATTGTAATACTCCTGTACCTGCTCTACCTGTTGCTTTACCTTCTGCTCCAGATGGCGCTGGTACTCCCTGTTTTCCAATACCAGCCTCCTTCTTTCCAGAGCCCTTCTTACTCTCATGCTCAGGTCATCCAGGTCGAAAGGTTTGGTCACATAGTCATATGCTCCAAGCTTCATGGCTTCCACAGCCGTCTTGGCGTCTGCCACCGCAGTCAGCATGACCACCGATGTATCAGGATGGTCGGTCACCATCTGAGGCAGCGTCTCCATACCCGATAGGCCCGGCATCTTGATATCCATAAGCACCAGGTCAAAATCCTTCATAAATCCCTTCCACAAGGCTTCATTGCCATCGGCTGCCACTTCACAACGATAGCCATCCATTTCTAATTTGCGGGTGAGCATGCTCCTGATCGCATCCTCATCATCAACTATCAATATCGCTACTTCCGATTCTTCCATCTCACACCCCCTGGGCTTACTGACCTTCAGCAACTATCGGTATCTCCACCACAACCGTAGCACCTTGCCCGAGCTTGCTCCTGGCATATATCCGGCCGCCATGAGCCTCGACAATCCCATAGCAGATACTCAGACCCAGTCCTGTCCCCTTCCCTACCTCTTTAGTGGTGAAGAAGGGGTCAAATATCCTCTTAAGGTTATCCTCCGATATCCCCGGCCCATCATCGGCAAACGTTGCCTGGATCATATTGCCAGCCTTCTGCGTCTTTACCACAAGCCTCCCCTTCCTATGTGCCTCTACCATTGCCTGCTCAGCG
>CAYHAX010000113.1:0-6420 GCA_964354695.1 uncultured Dehalococcoidia bacterium | reverse complement strand
GCGTGAAAAGAGCGCTTCCACGAAATCATCGGGATTGAAGGGAGCGAAGTCGTCCAACTCCTGTCCCGTGCCTATATAAAGGATAGGTATCTTAAGCTCATCGCAGATCGCGAGGACGATGCCACCCTTGGCTGTGCTGTCTAGCTTCGCAATGAGGATGCCGGTCAGCTTAACGGCTTCGGTGAAGTATTTGGCCTGGGTCAAGCCGTTCTGACCTGTAGTAGCGTCGAGTACCAGCAGCACCTGAGGCTCGATGCCTGATTTATCCGCCACACGCCTTATTTTCTTGAGTTCCTCCATGAGGTTGAACTTGGTGTGAAGACGTCCTGCGGTATCCACGATGACTATCTCGGCGCCCCTCTTGGCGGACTCCAGGGCATCGAAGACCACGGCTGCGGGGTCGCCGCCGGGCTGGTGGGCGATTACGGGAACCTTTATGCGCTCTCCCCAAACCTTGAGCTGGTCTATGGCTCCCGCCCTGAAGGTATCGCCCGCCACCAGAAGCACACGCTTACCCCGCTCTTTGTAGCTATGAGCCAGCTTGGCGATGCTGGTGGTCTTGCCCACGCCATTTACCCCCACCACTAAAATCACGCTCAGCTTGCCATCGGTAGTAGAAAGAGGCGCTGCTGGCACTTTCAACATGGAGGCTATTTCAGCTTTAAGTGCATCCATTGCCCGGTCAGCTTCCTTTATATTTTCTTTGGAAACCCTCTGCTTCAGCCTTTCGACGAGCTTGGAGGTGGTGTTGACGCCCACGTCTGCGGAGATGAGTAACTCTTCGAGCTCTTCCCAGAGCTCGTCGCCGAAGGTGGGGCGGTCGAAGAGATGCACCACCTTGCCCCACCATGCCTCGCGGGTGCGCTTCACACCCTTTTCAGTCTTCTTGAACAGACCAAACATGCCTGGTTACTCCCTTTTCAGACTATGCAGCGCCTGTCGCGCTGCTTCCATCTCCGCCAGCCGTTTGCTGCGACCGGTGCCTCTGCCCAGCACCGCGTCCCCTGCCAGCACCTCCATAGTGAAGGTCTTGGCGTGGTCTGGTCCCGCCTCGTCAACGGTGCGATAGACCGGCGTTATCTTGTGCTCAAGTTGAATAATCTGCTGCAGCCTCGACTTATAGTCGGCTTTGAATTTATCCTCTGCGGCTTTCTCCAGCTTGCTGCTCATTATTCTCAGGATAAAGTCCTTCGCAGCATCTAAGCCTCTGTCTAAAAAGACAGCCGCGATTACAGCCTCCAGAGCGCACGTGAGGTTCCGGGCGCGGGTGCGACCACCGCTCTCCTCCTCGCCACGTCCCAGGTAGAGGTAGTCTCCGAGGTGCAACGAGAGTGAGAGTTTGCTCAGCGTATCGCCCCGCACCAGCTCAGACCTGAGATTGGTCAATTCGCCTTCGGGGAAATCAGGGAAGCGGGAGTGGAGTTCATCGGCAATCACGAAGCCGAGCACGGCGTCGCCCAGGAACTCCAGCCTCTCGTTAGAGGTAAGGTTCAGGGAGGGGTTTTCGTTGAGATAAGAGCGATGGACAAGGGCTTGTTTGAGGAGGAACTCGTCTTTAAAGCTGACGCCGAGTGTAGATTGAAGTTCACCTAGCTCTGACAAAATCACCAAACCTGCTTCGAGTTTGAGCTTATGATAAGCTGCCGCGCCTTGGGTTGTCAAGGAAAGGGCGCTGCAAGCAAGCAGCAATCAGCTTTCAGCGGTCAGATAGCGAGACAAGGGGCTTAAGCCCCTTGTCTGGGTGGGGAAGACAAAAGCAGCCACCTTGGTAGAGTTACCTTATCGTCTCGATTTTGCGCCTCATACTCTTTCTTTATTGACAATACCAAAAATAGTTTGTATAATGCAAATGATTAGTGTTGAGCTAAAGTACTGTGTGGCACTTACTAAAGTACTCTAGTGGACTCCCATAAGGGAGATTTTGTGAAAGGAGACTTTAGATGAAGGGGTCTCAAAAGAAGGAGCTAATCGAGCGCATCCTCCAGCTCGGCGAGAAGGCGTTCCGCGAGCTAATTCCCATATTACCCAAGGAATGGCTGCAGTTAGACCTCACTATGCCCCAGCTCAAGGTTGTGCTGCTTCTGTTTATGAACGGGCCAGTGCGCATGAGCGATATAGCCTCCGCACTTGATGTGAGTCTGGCGACCGCGACCGGTGTGATAGACAGACTAGTGGAACGGGAGATTGTGTTGAGGGAAAACCATCCCGATGACCGGAGAGTGGTATTATGTCGGCTCTCGGAAAAGGGGCAGAAACTGATAGGAGGATTGTGGCAGTTAGCACGTGATCGTCTCAGGGAGCTTCTGGGAGCAATCGATCCAGTCAGACTAAGGCTGGTCATTGAAGCGCTGGAAGCACTGCTAAAGGCAGGGGTAGATACCAGATCGGATTATCAAAAGGTTCAAGTAAATAACGCTACGTAAAAAGGCAGTTAGCCGGAGCAAGCGAAGGGTAAACGTTGTGGATGAGTTGCAACAAGCTACGCTGATTAGAGAGGAACGAGAGACAGCCGATGGGCTGGATTTCTCCATTTGCGCTTCAATGCCTCAACCAGAACCCGCAACTCATATCTCAGGAATCGTCTATAAGGATGAAGACAACGATGGGATTTACTATACCAAGACGGATACCGCCATAAGCGGGGCGATTGTGAGCGCCTGGCTGGATGGAGGGGTTGTAGCTATAGATTATGCGGATAAAGAGGGGAGATATCTCCTGTCCGTTCCTGTTGGAACAGGCTATACCCTTAAGGTCTCGCTTCCTTCAACAGGGGAGTGCTACGACCCAAGATTCAAACGGTGGGGCGTTTGTAGCACCATAAAGGCACAGAGAGATGATGTTAAATGCCCTGTCGATAATCAAGACATCAGCGTAAGCTATCGGATGCTCAATTACGGACCAAAGGGTTTCTCCTGGGAGCTCTGGCATAGGGGGCCTATACTCAAAAAAAGGGGTGTCGTGCTGGTGCACGGTTTCAGGTTGCCGGGCACTGCTAAAAGAGGCAGGTGCGACGAGCAGTTCACCAGGCTAGACGACCTGCTGCAAACTAAGGACGACCAGTACAACGTGTGGCAATTCGAGTACGCCAGCAGCTCTCAGGGAACGCCTGACTCAGTGGCAACGTATGCCTCGTGGCTGGGGGAGGCGGTTAACAAAATCAGCAAGCTAACAGGGAATGACAAGTGCTCTATAGTTGCCTACTCCATGGGGGGAATCATAGCCCGCCAGTATATCGCGGACGGCGGCAAAGGCAGAGTGGAGAAGCTGTTCACTCTGGCCACACCTAACATGGGCACGCTGCGATTTGAGCCCTTCGACCTGAAATGGTCGGATAGATTTATCCCCAGGGCAGCGGCGGAACTGAGACCGGACAGCAGAACGCTCTGGGATTTAAATACCGACGTCGCTTCTTCCACCGTGCCTGATTTTGCCGCAATAGGCGGCTATTCCTGGGGTCATACCGATGGGGTCATAGAGATGGGTTCAACCAGCCTGGTCGAATCCAACCCGGATGGCTCGGTGGCGAAGAAATTTTACTTTGCGGGAGTGAAAAGGTCTCACCTCAACATCAATCGAATAAAGAACAAACAGGACGAGGTGTTCCAGCTTATCCGCAGCTTTTTGCGGGGGGGAGCGACGGGTATCGAAGGTCTGAGGCAGGACGAAGAGCCGAAAGAGCACAATGCTCGTTTCTTCCTGATATTCGCACTCAAAGAGCATCCGAGGTGGAGGATAGCGTATCCTTCCGTAGTCATATCGAAGAGCGGGCGCCGCTATCGAGGCTTTAAGGTATTCTCGCAGGGCGCCCGGACAGAAGATAGAGCGTATATATTCGCGGTCCAAATGCAACCTGATGACGACGGCGAGGCTCGAATCTATTACTCACGGGGCAGATACGCAACGGTTCAGGTTCATAGAGGACAGACCACGATAGTAACTAAACCGATAGGCACAATCTAAAGGGCTTAGCCCGAACATGGGAGGTATGGTATGCGTGTGCTGGTAACAGGTGGGGCGGGGCGGCTGGGCATAAGTGTATGTAAAACGTTGCTGGACGATGGATTCCAGGTGAGGGTGTTCGATTTAGACAACCCCCGCAACAGAGAGAGCGTAAAAGAACTGGGCGAGAGGGCAGAAATAATCTGGGGCGATATCACAAAGCCGGATTCGGTGTACCAAGCTGTGGAGGACACAGACGCAGTGGTGCATATGGCTGCTATCTTGCCCCCTGTGGCTTACGAGAAGCCCGAGCTTGCCCATAAGGTAAATGTCAGCGGGACGAAGATACTCGTCGACCTGATGAAGGCGAAGGGCGGTCATATACCCTTCGTTTTCACCTCCTCTGTAGCCGTGTTCGGACCCACCCCCGAAGCCAGAGAGCCTGTCTCCGTGGACAAGACTGCCCCCCAACCCGCAGAACCGTATGGAGAGACCAAGCTCAAGGCGGAAAATCTGATTCGGAAGTCCGGGATTGATTACCTCATCCTGCGCCTGACTGCAATCATGTACTTCAACTTCGAGGTGAGCGATCTGAAGCGCATTTTCTCCATACCACTGGACAACCGAGTTGAGTTCTGCCATCCCGATGACCTGGCTCTGGCGATACTCAATGCCGTGAAGAACTTCACCGCGATAAAGGGGAACACCCTGGTCGTCAGCGGCGGACCCGAGCAGCGGATGCTATACAAAGACATGGTGAGCGGCATCCTGGGGGTAATGAAGCTACCACTGCCGCCAGAGGAGAAGTTCACCAGGGAGCCCTATTATTTGGACTGGTACGACACCTCCAAGTCGCAGGATCTCCTGAAATTCCAGAGTAAGGGTTACACCGACTATCTTAAAGACTATTCTCAGGGGCTAGCCAGGCGATATACAAACCTCTTCCTACCCTTTATGCGCTACTTCGTGTCGCCGGTATTCGGGAGAGTGGTGGTGGGGTTCATGTAACAGACCGTAAGGGCGGTTTTGAAACCCGCCCTCTGTTTTTATTGACAATATGGGCTACGTTTGATACGCTATCCGAAGCGATGGAGCTTCGACCAAAGGCAACTCCCGACGAACTTGTAGAGCTTGTCCAGAAGCAAGCGGATTTCATCATCAGCCAGCAGCTTCCCCACGGAGCTATCCCCTGGTATAAAGGAGCCATAACAGACCCCTGGGACCACGTGGAAAGCGCTATAGCGCTGGACCTCGCTTACAGGTTCAACGAGGCTGCCAAGGCTTATATGTGGGTACGATACACCCAAAACCCTGACGGCAGTTGGTATTCCAGTTACCCGCAGAGAGATACCAATGACCTCACGAAAGACTCCAACTTCATTTCTTACATTGCAACAGGTATGTGGTTTCACTTTCTGGCAACCAAAGACCCGGGCTTCCTTCGCGAGATGTGGGCAACTGTGGAAAGAGCGATAAATTTCTCACTGAGCCTGCAGCAGCCAACGGGCGAGATTTACTGGGCACTAAGCCCAAGCGGCAAGACCTGGCCCGGAGCCATGCTCACAGCGTCGAGTTGCACCTGGCACAGCATCAGAAACGGCTTGAATATCGCTAAGAGGCTGGGTATCGACAAGCCTGACTGGGAGATTGCTAGCGACAGGCTGCTCAAGGCGATGCGAGAGCATCCCGAGCTTTTCGACAAGATGGACGAGAACAAGCGCCGCTTCGCTATGAACTGGTTTTACCCGGTGCTTACAGGCGTGCTCCAGGGCGAAGAAGCGAAGGAGCGCATAGATAAAGAGTGGAACGACTTTATTATAGAAGACTGGGGCTGCAGGGTGGCTGTGGACGAGGACACCACCGCTGTTGCTGAGACCTCGGAATTGATTACAGCCCTGGCGCTCATAGGTGAACACGAGAGGGCAACTATGCTGCTCGAGTGGACTCTGAAGCTCCGAGATGACAAGCCCGGCTTCTGCCGGGGGATAAAGTTCCCCGAGCAGGCGCCCTGTCCGCCGGATGAGGAGAGAGCCACCTGGACATCGGCAGCATTGATAATAGCGATAGCAGCGTTGTCTAAAAGTTAAAGGGAAATCCTAAATTCCAAGCACGAAATCCTAAACAAATTCGAAATTCCAATTGAGAAATGCTTTTACGCTCGAGTTTGGGCATTTGGGATTGTTTAGGATTTAGAATTTCACTAGTGAGGGAACTAAGAGATTGGCCAAGCCTGCTTCAATGCGTGAGGGGCAAGGTGCTAACGACTTCGTGGGCTATGAGGTGCTCATAGATTTCATAAAGAAACGCGGGTTGAATAAGCTGGAGGGCGACATAGTAGAGGTCGGCGCCTTCATGGGCGGCGGCACCGCCAAGCTGGCAAGATTTGCTCGAAAATACGGTAAGAGGGTATATGCTGTTGACATCTTCGAACCTGGCTGTGACAAGACTCCAGACAAAAGCGGGGTCAGGATGTGCGATATC
>CAYHAX010000112.1:0-4506 GCA_964354695.1 uncultured Dehalococcoidia bacterium | reverse complement strand
GATATTACCCACCTTCTTCTTGCCCCCGCCGGCGACCTGCTTGGGATTCCCCTTCACCTTGCCCCCGCAGTGGTCGCCGTGCTTGTGGCTGACCACCACGATGTCCGCTGTCTCCTCTATCTGCGTGTAGTGAAGGTCGGGATAGACCCCAAAAGGGTCAGTTATAATTCTGGTGCCGTCTGCAGCGGTTATCAGGAAGCACGAATGACCCAGCCATCTTATCTTCATGACACACCTCCCTCTATGAGTATTCCCCGTTCGCCCCGAGCCTGTCTAAAGGCGAATCCGCTATTTCTTCTGCTCCCCGGCAAGAGTCATGGCGACATTGACCAGCGTCCTCACAACTGCGCCCGTAGCCCCCTTGATAAGGTAAGCCTTCTCCTTGGTGGCATAGGAAGTGCCAGCGATATCCAGATGCGTCCAGGGCGTGTCCTGGCTGAACTCAGCCAGGAACTGCGCAGCGGTGATAGCCCCGCCGTACCTGCCACCGGAGTTCTTTATATCGGCAACATCGCTCTTATTCTGCTCCTTGTACTCCTCGAACATGGGAAGCTGCCATATCTTCTCCCCCGCCTCCTCGCCAGCCTTAATCACTTTGGAAATCAGCTCCTGATTATTGCCGAAGGCGCCGGTACAGATATCACCCAACGCCACCCTGCATGCGCCGGTGAGGGTAGCCACATCAATCAGCGGGGTCAGCCCCTGCTTCCTGCCATAGGAGAGGGCATCGGCAAGTATCAACCTGCCCTCCGCATCGGTGTTCACCACTTCTATAGTCTTGCCGCTCATCGCCTTCAATACATCCCCTGGCTTGAGCGCAGCGCCTCCGGGGAGGTTCTCAGTCGCAGGTATAAGCCCCATAACGTTAATCTTCAACTTCAGTTCAGCGATAGCCTTTATAGCTGCAATTACCGTAGCGCCGCCCGCCATATCGCCCTTCATCTCGTCCATAGCCTCCGATGGCTTCAGCGAGATGCCTCCGGAATCGAAAGTCAGCCCCTTGCCCACCAGACCCAGCGTGCTCGCCGAAGGGTCGCCACCGCGATAGCTCAGGATGATAAACTTGGGAGGCTGCTTGCTGCCCTGAGCCACGCCCAGGAGCGCCCCCATGCCCAGATTCTTCATCTCCTCTCGCTCCAGAACCGTGCACTCCAGACCGTATTTCGCAGCCACATCCCGCGCCACCTGCGCCATATCGGAGGGGGTCATATGATTGGCAGGCTCGTTAATCATGTTGCGGGCGAAGTTGGTAGCTTCCGCCATTATGCGTCCCCGCTTCAAGCCGCGCTCCAGCACGGCAACCTTGCTCTCATCTCGCTCCACAATGAGCAACTCCTCTATCTCGCCGTGCTCCGACTCCTTGGTGATATGCCTGCGGAAGGTGTAAAGCCCCAGGATGCTGCCCTCAGCGATAACCTGCACAGCCTTCTCCGCATCCAAGCCGCCTATACCTGCGCCGTGAACTATAGTCGCCGCCCTTTTGACGCCCAGCTTCCTCAGATACTTGCAAGCCTCCGCCATCAGCCCCCGTATGGAGTCCAGGGTGAACTTCTCCTGCTTGCCCAAACCTGCCACCAGCACCCGCCCCGCCTCCAGTTTGCCCAGCGTATGAATAAGGGTTAGGTCATTGAGCTTGCCCTTAACCTCATTTTCAGCGATAAGTTTCGTTATAGCCCCACCCAGCGCCTGGTCCACCGCGCCAGTGGCTCCACCCGGCTGCTTGACCCCCTCAAAAAGGTTAACTATCACAGCATCAGCCTTTATCCTGGTTATATCCCCGGCTACAACCTTTATCTCCAACTCGCCCTCCTTATAGAAAACCGGAACGCTTTTCGTGGTTTATTCCACACGATTCACTTTGTGGATAATATCCAAAAGCCAGCACAATTGCAACAACGAAGCGGGGATAACCGTTCGCCCTGAGCTTGTCGAAGGGCCCAAATCCTTGTAACGTAGGGGCGCAATGCCTTGCGCCCTCGTACAATCTCAAAGCCCCCGCTCGTTCCCATTCCGTAGGGGCGACCCAGTGGATCGCCCCTACCTTGTCATTGCGAGTCCATCCGCCTCAGGCGAAGCGAAGCAATTTCACTGACCGCTGAAGCTGACCCGAAACCCTGAAAACAGCGCTGAGAAACAACTGAATATTTGAAAAATGCGGGAGCCTGAACTCTGCTCGTACTATGCCCAAAAAACCGTTTTGTGTAGCTGTGGTCCTTCCCTTAAGTAGTGCAGCCACAACCCTCAGGAAAAGCTTTTAGTACTAAAAAGGAGGGCGAAATCGTATCCGCAGCAGACCCCTTATGTCCTCCCAGGCGGTTTTGGCAACCTTGACTGTAGTTCCGGGGTCCTCCACCCATTCCACAGGGACATCCTTGATGCGATAGCCCCTCCTTCGAGCCAGCAGCAAAAGCTCTGTGTCGAAGAACCAGGCATTGTCCTCGATATAAGGAACGATATCCTGCACCGCATCTCGCCTCACTGCCTTGAAGCCGCACTGGGCATCGGTGAAGCCCGGACAGAACATCAGTCTAATAAGCAGGTTATAGGCACGCGAGGTGAACTCGCGCTTCGGGCTGCGCGTCGTTTTTGAGCCTCGCATCAGCCTCGACCCTATGGAGACGCCGTAGCCCTCGTCCAATGCTTTGATTAAGGTAGGGAAGGCATCCAGCTTGGTAGAGAGGTCGACATCCAGATAGGATACGGCATCAGCCTTGCTCTCCAGCCAAGCCCGGCGCAAGGCGCGCCCTCGCCCCTTCTGGTCAAGGTGAATACAGGCTACCCCAGGATACTGCTGCGAGAGCGCCTGAGCCACGCTCAGCGTCTTGTCGGTGGAGCCGTTATCGGCAATTACAATCTGCCAGCGGTACGATAGATGCTCATTGAGAAAATCCCAGAGGACAGCTATGCAGCGAGGCAGGTCCTTTTCCTCGTTATACGCAGGGATAACAATGTCAACGCTGTTCACCAACCTGCCTCTCCACTATGAAATCCTAAACCCTAATGTCTGAAGTGTCTGACGCCTGTGAACACCATCGCCATCTTGTACTTGTTCGCCATCTGTATCGCCTCTTCGTCCTTCACCGAGCCACCGGGCTGGATGATGGCGGTGACGCCACCCTTGGCAGCCAGCTCAACTCCATCGGGGAAGGGGAAGAAGGCATCCGAGCCGAGCACGCTTCCCCTGGCGCGCTCCCCAGCCTTCTTCAACGCAATCTCCACACTCACCACCCTGCTAGGCTGCCCCGCACCCATGCCCACCACCGTGGAGTCCTTTACCAGCATGATGGCGTTCGACTTCACGTGCTTGACCGCCTTCCAGGCGAAGAGCAGGTCCTGTAGCTCCTTTTGGGTAGGCTCACGCTCGGTAACAGTGCGCAGGGTCAGCTTCTCTTCCGGATAGAAGTCAGGTGTCTGCATTAGGAAGCCGCCGCTGACGCGGCGGAAATCCATTCCGGAGGGTGCCGCAGCCTTTTGCTGCCCCATGTCGAGAATGCGCACGTCTTTCTTCTGCTTCAACAGCTCCAGCGCCTTCTCATCGTAACCCGGCGCAACGATTACCTCGTAGAATATCTTGCTTACCTCCTGGGCGGTAGCCAGGTCTACAGGTCGGTTCAGGGCGACTATCCCGCCGAAGGCAGCCACAGTGTCGCCGGAATAGGCGCGGCGATAGGCTTCGGCAAGGTCCTTATGCGACGCCAGCCCGCAGGGGTTTGTGTGCTTGATTACAGACACAGTAGGTACTTCGAAATCGTTGGCTGCGTTCCAGGCAGCATCGGCATCGAGGATGTTGTTGAAGGAAAGCTCCTTGCCCCAGAGCTGCTTCGCCGAGCTTATGCCGATGCTCCCCCCGCCGGCGACCACCTCCGCATAGAAGGCAGCCCGCTGGTGCGGGTTCTCGCCATAGCGCAGGTCATATTTCTTCTGCAAAGCTATGGTAAGCTCGCTGGCAAAGCCCTCGGCGTCCCTGCGCAGGAATTGAGCTATGGCAGTGTCGTAGGCAGCCACATGCTGGAACGCCTTCTGCGCCAGCTTCCTGCGCTCCTCCAACTCCACCTTGCTGCGACCAAGTTGCTCCAGAACCACCTTGTAATCGGCGGGGTCAACCACTACCAGAACATGAGGGAAGTTCTTGGCAGCAGCACGTATCATGGTAGGCCCGCCGATGTCTATGTTCTCCAGAGCCTCATCCAGCCCAACATTGGGCTTGGCTACGGTTTCTCTGAAGGGATAAAGGTTGACCGCCACCAGGTCGATAAGCCCTATCTTGTTCTTATCGAGCTCGGCGAGGTGGGCGGGCAGATTCCGCTTCGCCAGGATGCCGCCATGCACCGCAGGATGCAGCGTCTTCACCCGACCACCCAGAATCTCGGGGAAGCCGGTTATATCGCTCACGCTTTTCACCTTCACCCCTGCATCCACCAGCGCCTTCTTGGTGCCGCCGGTGCTGAATAGCTCGAAGCCGAGTTTCTGCAAGCCTTTTGCAAAATCTGCTAAACCAGTCTTATC
>CAYHAX010000111.1:0-4530 GCA_964354695.1 uncultured Dehalococcoidia bacterium | reverse complement strand
GGAGCACCTTTTGAGGATCTTCACGGACCTCGATCCGAAAGGCGACGATCTAAAACGCGGAGTATTGTTGGCAAGGGAATGGACTGACACCGATTTCGCTGCAGCACATGACTATGTCAGCAAACATGACTACGGCATTCGGATCAATGCAGGCAGGCTGTTGGAGCTACGCGAGTTCCTGTTGACCAAGAGGACGTTCATGCTGTGGCTGGTGGAAAATCCCAACCTGCTTGAACACGAGTCATTCACGGACCTCCTGATGTCCATATTCCACCTGACTGAAGAGTTAGCGCACAGGGGTGATCTGTCCACTCTCCCTGACACTGATTACAGACACCTAGCCGAAGATATAAAGAGGGCATACAGGTCGCTTTTGTCCGAGTGGCTCGAGTACATGAAGTACATTAGAACCTCCTACCCATACTTCTACTCTCTCGCGGTGAGAGCGAACCCGCTCAACCCTGCCGCGAGGCCTGAGGTGACCTAATCGCAGAACCAGATCGAGGTCACCTGAGATGTAGGATTCACAAAGTATGGTGATGTATGATGAGTCAGCGAAAATATAATCGTTTGGTCAAAGAGAGGAGCCCCTATTTACTGCAGCATGCGGAGAACCAAGTAGACTGGTATCCCTGGGGTGATGAGGCACTAACACGTGCTCGTATTGAAGATAAACCGATACTACTCAGTATTGGCTATTCAGCTTGTCATTGGTGCCATGTCATGGCTCATGAGTCGTTTGAGAACGAAGAAATTGCTCGCTTGATGAATGACAATTTCGTCAATGTCAAAGTTGATAGAGAAGAGCGCCCGGATCTTGATATGGTCTATATGGAGGCGGTCCAGTTGATTACGGGCAGAGGTGGCTGGCCTTTGACCGTCTTTCTCACTCCGGAAGGCAAACCCTTCTATGGAGGCACATATTTCCCACCTGAAGATAGACATGGCATGCCCGGGTTTCCGAGAGTCCTCAGGACAGTGTCAGACGCATATCGAAATCGGCGTACCGAGGTAGAGCAGGCGACACAACAGATAATAGCCGCGCTTAATCCAAAGCTCAGTACCCACAAGGGTACTGAGCTGCTGACAGTAGATACAATCAGCCAGTCCTATTCAGCGCTTAAGCGTGATTTTGATAATACCAATGGTGGCTTTGGATCAGCGCCCAAATTCCCGCAACCATTAGCCGTGGAGTTACTTCTGAGACACTATTACCGAACTCGGGATAAAAATGCTCTCGCGATGGTAACTTTGACCCTTGAGAAGATGGCAAGGGGTGGCATATATGACCAGCTAGGCGGTGGGTTTCATCGCTACGCTACCGACAGTCGCTGGCTCGTACCACACTTTGAGAAGATGCTTTATGATAATGCGTTGCTAAGCCAGCTATACTTGCATGCCTATATCGTTACTGGAAGACCGTTGTTCCGCCGCATAGCTGAAGAGACTATCGATTATGTTCTCAGAGAAATGATCAGTCCTGAAGGTGGCTTCTACAGTACACAGGATGCAGATAGCGAAGGCGAAGAGGGTAGATACTACTTATGGACACCCGATGAGATAAGGAAGACGCTTAACGAGAGAATGGCGTTTTTAATATGCAACTACTACGGTGTGACTGATAAGGGTAATTTTGAGGGTCGCAATGTTTTACACGTAGCCGGTGATTTTCATTCAGACGAATCCGGCAGCATCAGGCAAGCAAGGGCATTGCTACTACAGGAGCGTGAGAAACGAGTCAAACCGAGCCGAGACGGAAAAATCCTGACATCTTGGAACGGACTGATGCTTTCTAGCCTCGCTGAGGCGGCGAGTGTCTTCAGTCGTAATGACTACCTGACGGCGGCTTTCGCCAACGGCTCATTCTTGCTTAAGTCAATGACTTCTGATAGACGCCTCTGGCACGTATACAGTCGTGGTCAGTCTAACATTGACGGCTACCTCGAGGACTATGCATTGTTCATAGACGGCCTGCTGAACCTGCATCAGGCTACATTTGCAGGCAAGTGGCTAAGGGAAGCCATTAGGTTTGTTGAAACTATGGTAGATAAGTTCTGGGACAATTCAGCCGGCATATTCTATGATACGGGAAAGGGGCGTCAAGCTCTGTTTGTTCGTCCGAGAAGTTCTCATGACGGAGCATTACCTTCAGGATCTTCAGCAGCTACCCAGGTGCTGCTCAAGGTGGCCCATCTAACCGAGGACAAGCGGCTGGAGGAGATAGCAGTACGGTCACTTCGGGTTATGTGTGAGTCCCTGTCCGCATACCCACTTGCCTTTGTTAACTGGCTCTGTGCCCTGGATTTTTACCTGTCGCCCAAGAAAGAATTCGTGATAGTCGGTCACCCTGATAGTAAGTCCACCATCGAGATTATGCGAGTCCTCTTCGGGACCTGGCTTCCAAACAAGGTAGTGGCGGCTCTGGATCCTGATGACTCAACAGCTATTACAGAGTTAAAACTGCTCAATAATAAGAGTATGATCAATGGCCAGCCCACTGTGTATATATGTGAGGGATATTCATGCCAGGCACCTGTGACAAACCCGGATTTGCTGCTGAATCAACTTCAGAAACCCGCCATGCATTAGCAGTTTCTGTATACGATGAAATGTATGACTCCCTATTGCAGCAGAATCTAAGGAAAAGCCGACACACGGTGGCACTGACACCCTCGGCTTACTCGGATGTCAGTTAAGACGTCTCGTCGCTTGATGGGGCACTGTTCACACTATTCAATAGGCGAAAGAGTTGCATGATACCTAGGTCAGACGGCAAGGAGTCGCCCTTTGAAAGCTGCGGCAACCACTTGACTGTGATCTAGAGACCTTACCTCGCGGTTGTCCAAGGAGGCTAGGTCTTTGCCCAGAGGTCGGCACCAGCTTTGATTGGCAAATATCAGAAGAATGTGATACTATTTTGAAGCTAAGATTTGAACAATGGGTGCTTTAGAAGGGAGGCCTCTTATAAGATGAAAGTGCCACAGTATGTGTCAAAAGATGAAGTCAAACGTATATGCAAGGAACTCGGTTTTAGGGATTGGTCGGCCATAACTGAGCCAATAGTGAGTGAAAAGGAAGCCTCTGCAATCCTGAAGATCGTCAATACCAAAGGAATGAAAATACCAGTTTCGGATTTTCGGCAAGGACTTGAGGTGGAGCTTGAGCATGGTACTAGATATGAAGATGCTAATGTCACCAATAATCATCCTATTCTGACAGGCAAGATTGTTTTGGCGCATCTTAAGGAGACGCTAGACTATTACAAGCGTATCGAAGTTGCCGAAATTGAAGGTGATCTTCTGAAGGCTGTTATGTCGAAAAACACAAAGAAAATCGAGGAGAAGTACAAAAAGCTCATTACAGCTCAACGTCTGCTGAACAAAACGATTTTAGATCAACTGAAATAGAGTCCTCAGCCGTTTGTGACGGCTATGTGGATGAATTATCAGCGAAAGGGGATTACCAAAATGGATATCGGACTTAGGAAGCGAATTGTGCAATTCATGGATAAATGTCCTGTATGTACGATTGCCACTGTCGATTCTCAGGGTCAGCCAAGTGCCTCCACGGTATTTTTCAGAAATGTGGAGTTGGACATCTATTTCAACACTGGCAAGGATAGTCAAAAAGTGCGAGATATCACTTCAAATCACCGAGTAGCTATAACAATGCAGGAGTCTGGAATCGTTCCCGGTGCTGATCGAGATATTAAAGGGATTCAGTATTTCGGGAATGCGACTGTATTGCCAGACAATGTGACCGACGGGGTGCCCAGAGGGGTAATCTCTAGACATAAGGCTTTCAACAGCGCAATGCCGGGTAAGTCGGTAATCGTCAAACTGACGCCCACAAAAGTGTACTTTATTGACTATTCTCTTGGTTTCCGGCACAGAGACCTCCTCGAGTTCTAATCAGGACTATGGTGAGCTCTGGCTATTAGTCTATGCACTGCAATTTGGGTTCTGGTGTGTGATGCGGCGATGGCATCCTTGCTCTTTTAATTGTGATAGAGCTATCATATCAAGGGCATAAGAGCTGCAAACAAAGCCAATATTTTTGCTTCTCTAGCGATTAAGATAAATAGAGAGAGTTTGCTACTGACAGCTCTATTAAAAATAAACAGGCCAATATTTAGTCAGGCAAGCTATTGAATGTTAAATGGCGGTTTGCGTTTTTTGCAGATGTCTGTAACTGGGGATTAAATAAAGTCGAAGGAGGTTAACAATGAGCATGACCAAGGAAAATCTCGAATTCGCTTTCGCCGGAGAGTCCCAGGCCAATCGTAAGTACTTGTTCTTCGCCGAGAAAGCGGAGCAGGAGGGACATAAGCGTATAGCACGATTGTTCCGAGCCGCCGCGGATGCTGAAACTGTACATGCTCGCAATCACTTGAAAGTGATGCAAGGGATAAAATCTACCCGGGAGAATCTTGAGACCGCTATTGGCGGTGAACATCACGAGTTCACAGAGATGTATCCCCAGTTCATCAAGAAGGCGAATGCTGAGGGCGAGAAGAAGGCCGCAGATAGC